>NZ_NEUE01000164.1 GCF_002910905.1 Streptomyces sp. SM11
CGAACTGCCCACCCGCCACGGCCGCGACACCGGCCGGATCGTCGAGGCCGCGGCCACCGGCGAACTGGGCGCGCTGCTCGTCGCCGGGGTCGGCGCCGAGGACCTGCCCGACCCGAACCGGGCCCTCCAGGCGCTCAACGAGGTCGGCTTCCTGGTCTCGCTGGAGCTGCGGCCGAGCGCGGTCACCGCCCGGGCGGACGTCGTCTTCCCGGTCGCCGCCGTCGCGGAGAAGTCCGGCACCTTCCTCAACTGGGAGGGCCGGGCCCGGATGTTCCAGGCGGCGCTGAAGCCCGAGCAGATGCCCCGGACGCTCGCGCCGACCGACTCCCGCGTGCTGCACATGCTGGCCGACGCCATGGACGTGCACTTCGCCCTGCCGGACCTGACCGCCGCCCGCCGCGAGCTGGACCGGCTCGGCGGCTGGGAGGGCGGCCGTGCGGAGGACCCGCGCGAGCCGGCGCAGCCGCTGCCCCGGCCCGGCGACGGCGAGGCGGTCCTCGCGGGCCACCGGATGCTGCTCGACCTGGGCCGGCTCCAGGAGGGCGACACCGCGCTCGCCGGGACCCGGCACGCGGCCGTCGCCCGGCTCTCGGCAGTCACCGCCGCCGAGTCCGGCGTCAAGGACGGCGACCTGCTCGCCGTCACCGGACCCGCGGGCACCGTCGAACTGCCCCTCGCGGTCACCGACATGCCGGACCGGGTGGTCTGGGTGCCGCTGAACTCGGTGGGGCGCGGCATTCCCGCCGACACCGGCGTGAACCCCGGCGGCCTGGTGCGGATCGGCCCCGCCGCCGCACCGGGTGCTCCCGTCGAACCATCGGAGGTACGAGCGTGACTGGCCTCGCCGCATTCACGACGGCGCCCGAGGGCGTCGTCCTCGCCGCCGAGGATCTCTCGATGTTCGGCACCGACCCCTGGTGGCTCGTCGTCATCAAGGCGGTCTTCTGCTTCGCGTTCCTGATGCTGGTCGTGCTGTTCTCGATCGTGTGGGAGCGCAAGGTCGTCGCCTGGATGCAGCGGCGCGTCGGTCCCAACCGGCACGGCCCCTGGGGGCTGCTCCAGTCGCTCGCCGACGGCATCAAGCTGATGCTGAAGGAAGACGTGATCGTCAAGCGCGCGGACAAGGCGGTCTACGTCATCGCGCCGATCCTCGCCGCGATCCCCGCCTTCATGGCGATCGCGGTGATCCCCTTCGGCCCGGCGGGCAACGAGGTCTCCATCTTCGGACAGCGCACCACGATGCAGCTGACGGACCTCCCGATCGCCGCGCTCTACATCCTCGCCGTCGGCGCGGTCGGGGTGTACGGCTTCGTCCTCGGTGGCTGGTCCTCGGGCTCGACGTACCCCCTGCTCGGCGGAATCCGTTCGTCCGCCCAGATGATCTCGTACGAGATCGCCATGGGCGCCGCCTTCGCCTCGGTCTTCCTCTACTCCGGGTCGATGTCCACCTCGACGATCGTGGAGGCGCAGGCGGACCGCTGGTACATCATGCTGCTGCCGGTCTCGTTCATCATCTACATGGTGACCATGGTCGGTGAGGCCAGCCGGGCGCCGTTCGACATGCCGGAGTCCGAGGGCGACCTGGTCGGCGGGTTCAACACCGAGTACAGCTCCATCAAGTTCGCGATGTTCATGCTCGCCGAGTACATCCACATGGTGACCGTGTCGATGATCGCGGTGACGCTGTTCCTCGGCGGCTGGAGGGCTCCGTACCCCGTCTCCGCCTTCTGGGAGGGAGCGAACCACGGCTGGTGGCCGATGCTCTGGTTCTTCCTGAAGCTCCAGGTGCTGATCTTCTTCTTCATCTGGCTGCGCGGCACCCTTCCCCGCGTGCGCTACGACCAGTTGATGAAGCTGGGCTGGAAGGTCCTCATCCCGGTCTCGGTGGTCTGGCTGATGCTCGTCGCCACGGTCCGGGCCCTGCGGAACGAGGGGTACGACTTCTCCCGGATCGTGCTGTACGTGGGCGCGGCCGTGATCGCGATCCTGCTGATCTCCTTCGTCGTCGACATGTTCCGTGACCGCAGGTCCCGGGCCGAGGAGGAGGCTGCCGGACCGGAGCCCGCCTTCGACCCGATGGCGGGCGGGTTCCCGGTGCCACCGCTGCCCGGACAGACGCTGCCACCGGTGCCCAGGCGCAGGCCACGACGGGACCGGGAGCTCGTTGTCAGTGGCGGAGCGGATACTCAGAGTGACGAAAGCGCGAGTGACGGAAAGGAGGCCGGCGGTGTCTGACAAACCAGAGCTCACGGGCTCATCGGGATCCGCTGGGTCCTCGGGGGACTCGGCGGACAAGTTCCAGAACCCGGTGGCCGGCTTCGGCGTGACCTTCAAGGCCATGTTCAAGAAGCGGCTCACCGAGCAGTATCCGGAGACGCCGAAGGTGACGGCGCCCCGCTTCCACGGCCGCCACCAGCTCAACCGCCACCCGGACGGCCTGGAGAAGTGCGTCGGCTGCGAGCTGTGCGCCTGGGCGTGTCCGGCGGACGCGATCTACGTGGAGGGCGCGGACAACACCGAGGAGGAGCGCTACTCCCCGGGGGAGCGCTACGGCCGCGTCTACCAGATCAACTACGCGCGCTGCATCCTGTGCGGACTCTGCATCGAGGCCTGCCCCACCCGGGCGCTGACCATGACGAACGAGTTCGAGCTCGCCAACACCACCCGCGAGAGCCTCATCTACACCAAGGACGAGCTGCTCGCGGGCCTGGACGAAGGCATGGTCGACAGCCCGCACGCGATCTTCCCCGGCATGGACGAGCAGGACTACTACCGGGGCGTGGTCACCGAGGCCGCCCCCGGCACGGTCCGTCAGACGGCCGTGTCCAAGGGCGAGGGCGACCAGCGGGACGAGGACCCCATCGAGTCCACCCGGGCCGCCGACGCCCGGCAGGACAAGGGGGTGGGGGCGTGAACTCCCTGGCCGCATCCACCGCCACGTCGACCGGCGAGGCCGTTCAGTTCTGGATCCTGGGCACCGTCGCCGTTCTCGGCGCGCTCTGCACGGTGCTGGCGAAAAAGTCCGTGCACAGCGCCCTGTCACTCGCCGGAACCATGATCGTCCTCGCGGTGTTCTACCTCGCCAACGGCGCGTATTTCCTCGGCATCGTCCAGATCGTCGTCTACACCGGCGCGATCATGATGCTGTTCCTCTTCGTCGTCATGCTCGTCGGCGTCACCGCGGCGGACTCCCTCAAGGAGACCCTCAAGGGGCAGCGCTGGCTGGCCCTCGGATGCGCCCTCGGGTTCGCCGTGCTGCTGATCGCGGGCATCGGCAACGCCTCCCTGAGCACCTTCAACGGGCTCGGCGCGGCCAACGCCCGGCACGGCGGCAACGTCGAGGGAATCGCCAACCTCATCTTCACCAAGTACGTCTTCGCCTTCGAGATCACCGGCGCCCTGCTGATCACCGCGACGGTGGGCGCGATGGTGCTCACGCACCGCGAGCGCACCGAACGGGCCAAGACCCAGCGGGAGATGTCCGTGGAGCGCGTGCGCGGCAAGCACCTCCCGCCACTCCCCGCCCCCGGCGTCTACGCCCGGCACAACGCGGTGGACATCCCCGGTCTGCTCCCCGACGGCACGCCGTCCGAGCTCACCGTCATGCAGACCCTGCGGGAGCGCGGTCAGATCCGCGACGTCTCGCAGCAGTCCCTCGCCGATCTCAAGGCCCTGGAGCAGCGCTCCGGGGAGCGGCTCGGACGTGAGGACGCGGACGCCGTGGCACGCGGAGCCAATCCCGCGTCCGCGGCGGAGAATTCGGAGGCCGCCCAGTGAACCCGGTCAACTACCTCTACCTCGCGGCCCTCCTGTTCGCGATCGGCGCCTCCGGGGTGCTGATCAGGCGGAACACGATCGTGCTGTTCATGTGCGTCGAGCTGATGCTCAACGCCTGCAATCTGGCGCTCGTCACGTTCTCCCGGATGCACGGCAACCTCGACGGGCAGATCGTCGCGTTCTTCACGATGGTCGTCGCCGCCGCGGAAGTCGTCGTCGGACTCGCGATCATCGTGTCGTTGTTCCGCTCCCGCCACTCGGCCTCGGTCGACGACGCCAGCCTGATGAAGCTGTAAGGGGTCGGAAACGTGGAGAACCTGATTGCGCTGCTCGTCGCGGCGCCCCTGCTCGGAGCGGCGGTCCTGCTCTGCGGCGGACGCCGGCTGGACCGGACCGGCCACTGGCTCGGCACCCTGCTCGCCGGCGCCTCGTTCGTCGTCGGACTCGTCCTGTTCACCGACATGCTGGGGAAGGGCGCCGAGGACCGGGCCCTGCACCAGCACCTGTTCAGCTGGATCCCGGTGGAAGGCTTCCAGGCCGACATCGCCTTCCAGCTCGACCAGCTGTCGATGACGTTCGTCCTGCTCATCACCGGTGTGGGCACCCTGATCCACATCTACTCCATCGGCTACATGGAGCACGACGAACGCAGGCGCCGCTTCTTCGGCTATCTCAACCTGTTCCTCGCGGCGATGCTCATCCTGGTCATCGCCGACAACTACCTGCTGCTGTACGTCGGGTGGGAGGGCGTCGGTCTGGCATCGTTCCTGCTCATCGGCTTCTGGCAGCACAAGCCCACCGCGGCCACCGCCGCGAAGAAGGCCTTCCTGGTCAACCGGGTCGGCGACATGGGCCTGTCGATCGCCATCATGCTGATGTTCACCACCTTCGGCACCTTCGCCTTCGGGCCGGTGCTGGAGTCGGCGGGCGAGACGAGCCAGGGCAAGCTGACCGCCATCGGCCTGATGCTGCTGCTGGCCGCCTGCGGCAAGTCGGCCCAGGTGCCGCTGCAGTCCTGGCTCGGCGACGCGATGGAGGGCCCGACCCCGGTCTCCGCCCTCATCCACGCCGCGACCATGGTCACCGCCGGTGTCTATCTCATCGTCCGCTCCGGCGCGATCTTCAACGCCGCTCCGGACGCCCAGACGGTCGTCGTCATCGTCGGCGCGGTCACGCTGATCTTCGGTGCGATCGTCGGTTGCGCGAAGGACGACATCAAGAAGGCCCTCGCCGGGTCCACGATGTCGCAGATCGGCTACATGATCCTCGCCGCGGGCCTCGGCCCCATCGGCTACATCTTCGCGATCATGCACTTGGTGACGCACGGCTTCTTCAAGGCCGGGCTCTTCCTCGGCGCGGGCTCCGTCATGCACGGCATGAACGACGAGGTCGACATGCGCAAGTACGGCGGCCTGCGGAGGTACATGCCGGTCACCTTCGTCACCTTCGGCCTCGGCTATCTGGCCATCATCGGCTTCCCCGGCCTGTCCGGCTTCTTCTCCAAGGACAAGATCATCGAGGCGGCCTTCGCCAAGGGCGGCACCGAGGGCTGGATCCTCGGCTCCGTGGCCCTGCTGGGCGCCGCGATCACCGCGTTCTACATGACCCGCGTGATGCTGATGACCTTCTTCGGCGAGAAGCGCTGGCAGCCGGACGCGGAGGGCCACGAGCCGCACCCGCACGAGTCCCCGAAGTCGATGACGATCCCGATGATCGTGCTGGCCTTCGGCTCGGTGTTCGCCGGAGGGTTCTTCGCTATCGGCGACCGGTTCATCAACTGGCTGGAGCCCGTCACCGGTTACGACCACGGGCACGCCCCGCTGAGCGCGGCCACGGTCACCGGAGCCACCGTGGTGGCCCTGGTCATCGGCGTCGGCATCGCCTGGGCGATGTACGGGCGCAAGCCCGTGCCCGTCGTCGCCCCGCGCGGCTCGGTCCTCACCCGGGCCGCCCGCCGCGATCTCCTCCAGGACGACTTCAACCACGTGGTCCTGGTCCGCGGCGGCGAGCACCTCACCCGCTCGCTGGTCTACGTGGACCACTCCCTCGTGGACGGAGTCGTCAACGGCACGGCCGCCTCGGTCGGCGGGCTCTCCGGCCGGCTGCGCAAGATGCAGAACGGCTACGCCCGCACCTACGCGGTCTCGATGTTCGGCGGTACGGCGGTCGTCATCGCCGCGACCCTGCTGATGAGGGCGGTCTGATCACATGTCCTTTCCCCTCCTGACCGCGACGGCGGCACTCCCGGCGATCGGCGCCATCGCCACCGCCGCCGTGCCCGCCGCGCGGCGCACCGCGGCCAAATGGCTCGCGCTGCTGTTCTCGCTCGGCACACTCGTCCTGGCGGCCGTCGTCTTCCTCCGCTTCGAACCGGGCGGCGACCGCTACCAGCTCACCGAGTCCCGGGCCTGGATCGCAGACTTCGGCGTCCGCTACGAACTGGGCGTGGACGGCATCGGGGTGGCGCTCCTCGGCCTCACCGCGCTGCTGATCCCGTTCGTCATCGTCGCGGGCTGGCACGACGCCGATCCCCAGGAGACGAAGTCCTCGCGCTGGCGTCCGACACAGGGCTTCTTCGCCCTGATCCTCATGGTCGAGGCCATGGTGATCCTGTCGTTCGTCGCCACCGACGTCTTCCTCTTCTACATCCTGTTCGAAGCCATGCTCATCCCGATGTACTTCCTCATCGGCGGCTTCGGCGACCGGGCCCACGCGGGCACCGACGAGAACGCCGCTACCCAGCGGTCCTACGCGGCGGTCAAGTTCCTCCTCTACAACCTGGCCGGCGGCCTGATCATGCTGGCCGCCGTCATCGGGCTGTACGTGGTCGCGGGCAGCTTCTCGCTCTCCGAGATCGCCGAGGCCCGCGCCAACGGCTCCCTGGAGATGGCGACCAGCACCGAGCGGTGGCTCTTCCTCGGGTTCTTCCTCGCCTTCGCGATCAAGGCCCCGCTGTGGCCGCTGCACACCTGGCTGCCCAACGCGATGGGCGAGGCCACCGCACCGGTCGCCGTGCTGATCACCGCGATCGTCGACAAGGTCGGCACCTTCGCGATGCTCCGCTTCTGCCTCGGGCTCTTCCCGGAGGCCAGCAAGTGGGCGACACCGGTGGTCATCACCCTGGCGCTCGTCTCCATCGTGTACGGGGCGCTGCTCGCGGTCGGCCAGCGCGACATCAAGCGGCTCATCGCCTACGCCTCGATCTCGCACTTCGGCTTCATCATCCTGGGCATCTTCGCGATGACCAGCCAGGGCCAGTCGGGCGCCACGCTCTACATGGTCAACCACGGGATCTCGACGGCCGCGCTGCTGCTGGTCGCCGGATTCCTCATCACCCGGCGCGGATCACGGCTCATCGCGGACTACGGCGGGGTGCAGAAGGTCGCCCCCGTGCTGGCCGGGACGTTCCTCATCGGCGGGCTCGCCACCCTGTCGCTGCCCGGACTCGCCCCGTTCGTCAGTGAGTTCCTGGTCCTGGTCGGCACGTTCAGCGTGTATCCGGTGGCCGGCATCATCGCCACCTCCGGCATCGTGCTCGCCGCGCTCTACGTCCTGGTCCTCTACCAGCGCACGATGACCGGCCCGGTGAAGGAATCGGTCCGGTCCATGCCGGACCTCAAGGCCCGGGAGCTGGCGGTGGCGCTTCCGCTGATCGCCGTGCTGATCTTCCTGGGCGTCTTCCCGAAGCCGCTCACCGAGGTCGTCAACCCGGCGGTGGAGCACACCATGTCCGACGTACAGAAGAAGGACCCCCAGCCCGAGGTGGAGGCCGCCAAGTGAGCGCAACAGCTGTCCACAGTCTGTGGACTACGGCGAGCGGGGTGACATCGGCGGCACCGGGCAGCACGTTCACGGCGCCGAAGATCGAGTACACCCAGCTGATGCCGGTCCTGATCATCGTGGTCGCCGCCGTCCTGGGCATCCTGGTGGAGGCCTTCGTGCCGCGCCGGGCCCGCTACCACAGCCAGCTCTTCCTGACCGTGGTGGCGGTCGCCGCCTCGTTCGCCGCGATCGTCGGCCTCGCGGCCGGCGGGTACGGCACCACGAAGGCCCAGATCGCGGCCATGGGCGCCATCGCGATCGACGGCCCCACCCTGTTCCTCCAGGGCACCATTCTCCTGGTCGCCATGGTGGCGGTGTTCACCTTCGCCGAACGCCGGCTCGACCCCACCGCCCACGGCAACCGGGTCGACTCCTTCGCCGCCCAGGCCGGAGCCGTACCGGGCGGGGAAGGCGAGAAGGCCGCCGTCCGGGCCGGCTTCGCCACCACCGAGGTCTTCCCGCTCCTCCTCTTCTCGGTGGCGGGGCTGCTGGTCTTCCCGGCCGCCAACGACCTGCTGACCCTGTTCATCGCGCTGGAGGTCTTCTCCCTCCCGCTCTACCTCCTGTGCGCCGTGGCCCGCCGCAAGCGGCTGCTGTCGCAGGAAGCCGCCGTGAAGTACTTCCTGCTCGGCGCGTTCTCCTCGGCGTTCTTCCTCTTCGGGATCGCCCTCCTCTACGGCTACGCGGGCTCCCTCGCGTACGCCGACATCGCCAACGTCGTCGACGGCTCGGTCCTGGAGATCGACCCGGCCCTCGCCGACACCATGGGCAACGACGCACTGCTGCTCATCGGCGGCGCGATGGTCCTGGTCGGCCTGCTCTTCAAGGTCGGTGCGATCCCGTTCCACATGTGGACCCCGGACGTCTACCAGGGCGCCCCGACCCCGGTGACCGGTTTCATGGCCGCCGCCACGAAGGTCGCCGCGTTCGGCGCGATGCTGCGCCTGCTGTACGTGGCACTGCCCGGCCTCGCCTGGGACCTGCGGCCGGTCATGTGGGCGGTGGCCATCATCACGATGCTGGGCGGCGCGATCGTCGCGATCACCCAGACCGACATCAAGCGCCTGCTGGCCTACTCCTCGATCGCGCACGCGGGCTTCATCCTCGCGGGTGTCATCGCGGCCAGCCCGGAGGGCATCTCCTCGGTCCTCTTCTACCTGCTGGCCTACTCCTTCGTGACGGTCGGCGCGTTCGCCGTCGTCACGCTGGTGCGGGACGCGGGCGGCGAGGCCACCCACCTGTCGAAGTGGGCCGGACTCGGCCGCCGCTCGCCGCTGGTCGCGGCGGTCTTCGCGGTGTTCCTGCTGGCCTTCGCCGGTATTCCGCTGACCTCCGGGTTCTCCGGGAAGTTCGCGGTGTTCAAGGCGGCCGCCGAGGGCGGTGCGGGCGGACTGGTCGTCGTCGGTGTGCTCTCCTCGGCCGTCGCGGCGTTCTTCTACATCCGGGTGATCGTCCTGATGTTCTTCAGCGAGCCGAAGGCGGACGGCCCCACGGTCGCCGTCCCGTCCCCGCTGACCATGACGACGATCGCGGTCGGCGTCGCCGTCACCCTGGTGCTGGGCCTGGCCCCGCAGTACTTCCTGGACCTGGCGAGCCAGGCGGGAGTCTTCGTGCGGTAGCCCGCGCAGTATGAGCGACAGCAGCGCCGGACGGTCGGCTATCCACAGACCGTCCGGCGTTGTCGTTGCCTCCGCCTATCGTGGACGGGGACGAGAGCAGGACGGACAGGGCCGGGACGCGCGGACCTCGGGGGACAGAGCATTGGGTGTGACCATGGATGAGACCACCGGGACGGTGACCGACACCGACACGGGCGGCGAGAGCGAGGCGCGGCGGACGCTGCACCGCGTCTTCGGGTACGAGTCGTTCCGCGGCGAGCAGGGCGCGGTCATCGAGCATGTGGTGGCGGGCGGCGACGCGGTCGTGCTCATGCCCACCGGCGGCGGAAAGTCCCTCTGCTACCAGATCCCGTCCCTGGTCCGGCGAGGCACCGGCGTCGTCGTCTCGCCGCTGATCGCCCTCATGCAGGACCAGGTCGACGCTCTGCGGGCGCTCGGCGTCCGGGCCGGCTTCATGAACTCCACGCAGGACTTCGACGAGCGGCGCTCGATGGAGGCGCAGTTCCTCGCGGGCGAGCTGGACGTGCTCTACCTGGCGCCCGAGCGGCTGCGCCTGGACTCCACCCTCTCCCTCCTGGCCCGGGGCGAGATCTCCGTCTTCGCGATCGACGAGGCGCACTGCGTCGCCCAGTGGGGCCACGACTTCCGCCCCGACTATCTGGCCCTGTCCGTGCTCGGCGAGCGCTGGCCGGACGTCCCGCGCATCGCCCTGACGGCGACCGCGACCCACGCCACGCACGAGGAGATCACCCGCCGCCTCGGCATGCCGGACGCGAAACACTTCGTCGCGAGCTTCGACCGGCCGAACATCCAGTACCGGATCGTGCCGAAGTCCGAGCCCAAGAAGCAGCTGCTCTCCTTCCTCAAGGAGGAGCACGCCGGGGACGCGGGCATCGTCTACTGCCTCTCGCGCAACTCCACCGAGAAGATCGCCGAGTACCTCTGCCGCAACGGCGTCGAGGCCGTTCCGTACCACGCGGGCCTGGACGCCGGGACGCGCGCCACCCACCAGGCGCGCTTCCTCCGCGAGGAGGGACTCGTCGTCGTCGCGACGATCGCGTTCGGCATGGGCATCGACAAGCCGGACGTCCGCTTCGTCGCCCACGTCGATCTCCCCAAGTCCGTCGAGGGTTACTACCAGGAGACGGGCCGCGCGGGCCGTGACGGGGAGCCGTCGACGGCCTGGATGGCGTACGGACTCCAGGACGTCGTCCAGCAGCGCAAGCTCATCCAGGGCGGCGAGGGCGACGAGGCGTTCCGCCGCCGGGCCGCCTCCCATCTGGACTCGATGCTGGCCCTGTGCGAGACGGTCCAGTGCCGCCGGGCCCAGCTGCTGACCTACTTCGGCCAGGAGCCCACGGCCCCCGCCTGCGGCAACTGCGACACCTGCCTGGCCCCGCCGGAGACCTGGGACGGCACGGTCGTCTCGCAGAAGCTGCTCTCCACGGTGGTGCGGCTGAAGCGCGAGCGGAACCAGAAGTTCGGTGCGGGCCAGATCATCGACATCCTGCTGGGCCGCAAGACCGCCAAGGTCATCCAGTTCGACCACGACCAGCTCTCCGTCTTCGGCATCGGCGAGGAGCTGGCCGAGGCGGAGTGGCGCGGTGTGGTGCGCCAACTGCTGGCGCAGGGCCTGCTCGCGGTCGAGGGGGAGTACGGCACGCTGGTCCTCACCGAGGAGAGCGCGACGGTCCTGGGCCGGGAGCGGGACGTGCTGCTCCGCAAGGAGCCCAAGAAGCCCACGACCCGCTCGTCGTCCTCCGCGGGCGGAGCCAAGGGCGCCAAGGGCAAGGCGGCCGCCGCCGACCTCCCCGAGTCCGCCGTCCCGGTCTTCGAGGCGCTGCGTGCCTGGCGTGGGGCCACGGCGAAGGAGCAGGGCGTCCCGGCGTACGTCATCTTCCACGACGCGACGCTGAGGGAGATCGCGACGCTGCACCCGAGCTCCCTCGCGGAGCTGGGCGGCGTCAGCGGCCTGGGCGAGAAGAAGCTCGCGACGTACGGGGAGGGCGTGCTGGAGGTCCTGGCGCAGACGCCGGGGGGCGGGGCACCGGCGTCCCCGGAGGCCTCGGCTCCCGCCGCTCCGGCCGCGTCGCCCGCCGCCGCACCCACGGCCCTCGTGCCCGCGTCACGCCCGGCGGCCCCGGTTCGCGCCAAGGCCCCGGTCGCCCCGGTCCCGCAGCACAGCGACCCCGAGTTCGGCTGGGACGAGGAACCGCCCGAGTACGAGTGAGACGCGTACCGGGCGGTGAGGGCGAAGGCGGCGGATCTACCCCAGGTCCGCCGCCCGGCGGCGGGGCGTGATCGCGGTGAGGTCCAGGTCGACGGGGAAGGGCACCGCGATCTTCATCCGGTCGTGGAAGATCCCCGTCGAGGTGTACGCACCGGTGGCCGGTTCAAGCTCGAAGACGTACACCACGGCACGCCCGTCGTGGTTCTCCACCCGCCAGTAGTGGGGGATCGTGGCGCGGGCGTATTTCACGGGCTTGGTTTCCCGGTCGCGGGACCGGGACTCGGGGGATACGACCTCGATGGCGAGGCGCACCGACTCGGCGGGGAACCGGGTCTGGTTCGGGTCCTGGATGATGTCACCGTCGATGACGATCACATCGGGCTCGGGCCGGTTGTAGCGGTTGATGTCGATGGTGAACTCGCGCACGACCTCCAGCTCGGGCGGAACCAAGGACTGCAGCTGCCACTCGAAGAAGCTGACTGCTCGTGAACGGAACAGGGTCTGCGGACTCACGAAAACGAGGCTCCCGTCGATCAGCTCCGTGTGCGGAGGCAGATTCGGGAGTGTGTCCAGGTCATCGGCGGTCCAGCCGCCCTCGGGCGGGACCGCCCACCGCGGCTCGGAGGCCTCGGGTTCGATGCTCATCATTGCTCCCATGGGGAGGAGTCTCGCGGGCCCGACCAGCGTATCCGCCGGGAACCGGATGAGGCTCCCCCGAACGTGTGAACGCCTCGCGCACCGCTGACCGGGCCCGCTCGCCCGGCCCCCGCCGCCATCTACTCCCCGCCGCCCCCTCCGCAGCCGCCGCCCTCTCCGCCCTCGCCGCTCCAGCCGTCGCCGGACTCGTGCTGCTTCACGTTGTAGTGGACCGCTGCGGCGGTCCACTCGGTGCGGCGCATGACCTTCATCACCGTCCGGCCCGTGCGGCCGAGGCGGGTCAGGTCGCCGGCCAGACCGATGGCGGCGGCCAGGGCGGCCAGCACTCGGTCGCGGTGGTCCGGATACCCCGCCGCCTCGGCCGCCGCGAACCGGTCGAGGACTCCCCGCGTGAGGTCCGGCACGCCCGGGAAGTGGCGGTGGTACGGGAAGACGCCGAGGAAGCGGCGGGTCTCCCGGGACAGGACGGCGCGTTCGACCAGGGAGTCCAGGTACTTCTCCTGTACGTGCCGGTCGTTGTCACCCACCCAGCGCCGGGCGCGGACCCCCGGGCGGCGGCGGCTCTTGGCCGGCGGGCCCAGGGTCCGGAGCAGGGCGGAGAGGAGCGGGTCGGCCGGGTCCAGCGGGTTCACCACCTGGACCCGGCCGCTCTCCTCCCGTATCCGCCCCTGGAGCTCCAGCTCCGCGAGGACGGCCCCGGCGGTCCCGTACGCCAGATCGCGGGCCTTGCACGTCGGCCTGCCCCGCTCCGGGTCCAGGGCGAGCAGGATCAGTTCCTCGGGCAGCGTCAGTACGGGGGCGTCGTGCGTCATGGCGCGGTGACGATCCTTCCGGTCACGTCGCCGAGGCCCACGCGGGTGCCGTGCGGACCGGGGGCCCAGGCGGTCAGGGTGACCGTGTCGCCGTCCTCCAGGAACGTCCGCTTGCCCTCGGGGAGTTCGAGCGCCTCGCGGCCGTTCCAGGTGAGCTCCAGGAGCGAGCCGCGCTGGGCGGGCTCGGGGCCGCTGACCGTGCCGGAGCCGTACAGGTCGCCGGTGCGCAGCGACGCGCCGTTCACCGTCATGTGGGTGAGCTGCTGGGCGGCCGTCCAGTACATCGAGGCGAACGGCGGCTCGGTGACGACCTGGCCGTTGATCTCGACGGTGATCCGGATGTCGAAGCCGCCCGGTTCCTCGTCCTCGGAGTCGTCGAGGTAGGGCAGGAGAGGGACGTCGCGGGCCGGGGGTGCGGTGCGGGCGGCGTCCAGGGCCTCCAGCGGGGTGACCCAGGCCGATACGGAGGTGGCGAAGGACTTGCCGAGGAACGGGCCGAGCGGCACGTACTCCCAGGCCTGGAGGTCGCGCGCGGACCAGTCGTTGAGGAGCGAGAGGCCGAAGACGTGCTCGCGGAAGTCGGCCAGCGGGACCGGGGTGCCGTGCGCGGAGGGGACGCCGACGACGAAGCCGACCTCGGCCTCGATGTCCAGCTTCACCGAGGGCCCGAAGACGGGGGCCGGGTCGGTCGGCGCCTTGCGCTGGCCGTTGGGCCGCACCACGTCGGTGCCGGAGACTACGACGGTGCCGGAGCGGCCGTGGTACCCGATCGGCAGGTGCTTCCAGTTGGGGGTGAGCGCGTCGCCGTCCGGCCGGAAGATCTTCCCGACGTTGGTGGCGTGGTGCTCGCTGGCGTAGAAGTCGACGTAGTCCGCGACCTCGTACGGCAGGTGCAGGGTCACCGCGGCCACCGGGTGCAGCAGTGGCTCGATGTCCGCGCGATGGGCGGGGACCGTCAGCCAGGCGGTGAGTGCGCGGCGCACGTCCCGCCAGGCGGTGCGGCCCGCCGCGAGCAGCGGCGTCAGGCTCGGCTGCGCCAGCAGCCCCGCGTACGGGGAGCCCAGCGCGTGGGCGGCGGCCCCGGCGTCCAGGACGTGGTCGCCGATGCGGACGCCGACCCGGCGGTCGTCGGGGTGGTCGGGGGTGGAGAACACACCGTACGGAAGGTTGTGCGGGCCGAAGGGGTCGCCCTCGGCCAGATCGAGCGGGCTGCTCTGCTCGGGCATGTGGTGCTGCCTCGCTTTCCAGGTCGCGTGGAGGACACGTTACGTCGGTGCTCCTACCCAGCGGCAGTGCCCCGACTATCCCCAACTGTGCGCATTGCCCGGAAAGTTCGTTCGGGTCCCCCGGAATTCCGGGGGACCCGAACAGGGAACACGCGCGCGGCTCAGCCCGCCGTGCGCGGGATGCGCTTCTCCCAGGTGCGGTGGAAGACGACCTCCCCGCCGTCCTTGCAGATCACCTCGTCGGAGGTGATGAAGTCCTGGTCGTCGGCGGCGATCTCGGAGCGGGTCTCGATCTCCACGTCCCAGGCCATTTCCGGGCGGTGCAGCCGGATCCGCCAGTCGGAGCGGGTCCGCGCGGAGAGCGGGTCGTCCTGCTGGATCGTATACGTCTCCAGGGCGTCCTCGGTGAATTCGAGGCCGTCGGGGTAGACCCGCGTACCGCCGTAGCGGGGGTCGACCTCCAGGCGCCATTCGCCCTCGGCGACATCGCGGACGACCAGGCGTTCGGGGCGCGGCTCCTCCAGGGTGACCGGGTGGACGACGCCGAGCGGTTCGGACTGTTCCGGTTCGCCGAAGGCGATCGCCGGATCCTCGGTGTGGCGGCGCACCGGCAGCTCGACGAAGCTGCCGTCGGCGTCCAGGGTGAAGCCCGCCGAGCCGGCCTGCGGCCAGATCCAGGGCCAGTACGAGGAGGAGACGGCGAGCCGGATGCGGTGGCCGGGCGGGAAGATGTGCCCGATGCCGTTGAGGTCGAAGACGACGTCCTCGGTCTCGCCCGGCGTCCAGTCGTCGGTGCGGTCGCGGCCGTGGCGGGCGGCGAGGTTGAGGACGCCCCGGGTGACCAGGGTGGAGGAGCCGTCCGGTGCCACGTCGCAGAGCCGGGCGACGGCCTGACCGCGCGGGACGTCCATCCGGATGCGGAGCTTCACGCGCGGCCGGCCGAGGATCTCGATCGGCGCGTCCGCGACGGGGAACTCGAACGACACCGACTTCGCGTCCTCGTCCCGCTGGTCCGGCGGCAGGTCCGCGTCGTTGCCGAACGGGAAGAAGCGGCCCGCGTCCACCCCGGTCTGCTGCGGCGAGGCGACGATCCGCTCGCCGCCCTGGAGGGCGTACGCCACCGGGGCGACGTTCTCCGAGGGCCAGCTCGCGTCCCCGACCCAGCGGCCGGGCAGCGTCTCGTACACCGTGGCGGGCGGGTGCGAGCCGCTGATCCAGGACCGCAGCAGCGGCTCCCGCATCACGCCCGTCTCCTTGCCCTTGAGGTGCTGGTCCCACCAGCGCAGCGTCTCCTGGAGGAAGCCGATCGCGGGTCCCGGCGGCAGTCCGCGGTCCGGGTACTGGTGCGACCACGGCCCGATCAGTCCGCGCACGCGGTCCGGGTCCAGATGCTCCACCAGCCGCAGGACGGTGTCGCGGTACGGGTCGTGCCAGCCGCCGACCGCGAGGACGTTCGCCTTGATCGCGCCGTAGTCCTCGCAGACGCTGCCGTGCTTCCAGTAGTCGTCGCGGCTCTGGTGGGCCAGCCAGATGTGGACGAAGGGGGCGACCGCCTCCAGCCGCTTCAGCCACATCTCCTTCCACGCGTCGCCGACCTGCGCCGGGTCCGGCGGGCGGCAGACGAAGGCGAGCATGGTGGCGGCCCAGGCGTGCATGTCCACGGCGAGGACCGAGCCGCCCATGTAGTGGACGTCGTTGTCGTAGCGGTCATCGGCCGAGCAGACGGTGACGATCGCCTTCAGCGGCTCGGGGGCGAGCGCGGCGATCTGGAGCGAGTTGAAGCCGCCCCAGGAGATGCCGAACATCCCGACCCGGCCGGAGCACCACTCCTGCTGGGCCAGCCAGTGGATGACGGCGACCCCGTCCTCCAACTCCTGCGCGTCGTACTCGTCGCCCGGCAGCCCCTCGCTGTTGCCGTGGCCCCGGACGTCGACCCGTACGGAGGCGTAGCCGTGGCCCGCGTACCAGGGGTGGCGCTGCCAGTCGCGCGGCGCGGTCCAGTCGCCGAGCCGGTAGGGCAGGTACTCCAGCAGGGCCGGGACCGGTTCGTCGGTCAGCGGCCGCCAGATCCGGGCGTAGAGCCGGGTGCCGTCGGACAGCGGGATGGAGACGTCCTCGCGGGTGGTCTCGTACGGGAACTCGGTCGTGATGTTCATGGGTCACCTCGATGTACGACGACGGGTGCGAAGGGGCGCGCTCAGTGGACGGGGTGCATCGTGCGCCGCAGCCAGGGCGTGGCGACGATCATCGCCACGCCGGCCGCCACCGCGATGGCCCCGTTGACGCCGAAGTAGGCGGGGTTGGAGACCTGGCCGTACAGCTTCACGATCTGGGCCTGGATGCCGTTGGCCAGGGCGAGGGAGAGGAACCAGAGCGCCATCGTCTGGCTGGCGAACGCCTTCGGGGCGAGCTTGGTGGTGGCGGACATGCCGGAGGTCTCCAGCAGGATGTCGCCGAGCCCGAGCAGCAGGTAGGAGCCGACGATCCACCAGGCGGCCATCCGGTACACGTCGTCGGTGTGACCCGAGGTCGGCAGGACCATCAGCAGGAAGGAGAGCCCGCCGAGGATCACCCCGAACGCGATCTTGTTGGAGGCGTGCGGCTGGCGGGGGCCCATCTTCACCCAGACCGCGGCGACGACCGGGGCGAGCGCGACCTCGAAGGCGCCGAGGGCGGAGGCGTACCAGCCGGCCGGGAAGGTGAAGCCGAGGATCTCGGTCCGGGCGTTCGTCGACGCGAGCAGAATCATCGTCGAGTACGCCTGGAAGAGGATGAAGTTGAAGACGACGGACCCGAGGAAGAGGACGACGTACGGGCGGAGTCTGCCGCGTTCCTCGGCGGTGACCCGGGGGGAGCGGAACATCACCACGAAGTAGGCGATCGGCGCGATCACCGAGATGACGGTGAGCACGTCGACGAAGCGGTCCATCGTCAGCCAGCCGGCCAGGGCCAGCGCGGTGGCCACGACGGCGACGGCCACGGCCCCGCCGATGATCAGCCGGACCACGCGGCGCATCGCGGCGGGGGCCAGCGCGAATTCGGCGGCGTGCTTGCGCCCGGCCAGGTGACGGCGGCCCGCGACGTACTGGATCAGACCGAGGGTCATGCCGACCGCGGCGGCCGAGAAGCCCCAGTGCCAGCCGGCGTGGTCGCCGAGCCAGCCGGTGATCAGCGGGCCGGCGAAGGCCCCGATGTTGATGCCCATGTAGTAGAGGGCGAAGCCGGCGTCGCGCCGCTCGTCGTCGGTGCGGTAGAGCTTGCCGACCATGGAGGCGACATTGGGCTTGAGCAGGCCTGTTCCGGCGCTGATCAGGCCGAGGCCCACCCAGGTCATGGTGTCGGTGGGAACGGCCATGGAGTAGTGGCCGCACGCGATGAGGATGCCGCCGTACAGCACGGCCCGGTAGGAGCCGAGGATCCGGTCGGCCAGCCAGCCGCCCGCCACGGAGACCAGATAGACCAGTGTTCCGTAGGCGGCGGAGACGGAGGCGGCGGTACCGGGGTCCATGTCCATGCCGCCGTTCGCCACCGTGTCGGCGAAGAACAGCACCAGGATGGCCTGCATGCCCAGGAACGAGAACCGCTCCCAGACCTCCAGGCCGGACAGGGTCATCAGGCCCCGTGGCTGCCCGAAGAAGGCGTGGTCGTCCTCGGGCGGGGGCTTGGCCGGCTCGGTGCCGGCGATGCTGTGGGACAAAACGGGAACTCCTGATCGTATGATCTTATCCCGAACATACCGGCGGTGATGGGAAGCCGCCCACGGTGATCCATGGAGGACCGGATACGCTGAGTTGATTCGAGACTCAGCGACACGTCGACATTGCGTGTGATCGTCAGCAGACAGGAGATGCCCTCGTGACCGTCGTCGGGCCGTTCGGACTGCACGTGCGGGACCAGGCTCTTGAGGCCGATGTCCAGTCGGGCCTGGCCGCTGTCGAGGCGGGGCTGCTCGAAGCCACCAAGAGTGACGTGCCCTTCATCACGGACGCCGCCCAGCACCTGGTGCGTGCGGGGGGCAAGCGGTTCCGCCCGTTGCTGGTCATGCTCGCGTCACAGTTCGGTGATCCCGGTGCGCCGGGAGTCGTCCCCTCGGCCGTCGTCGTCGAGCTGACGCACCTGGCCACGCTGTACCACGACGACGTGATGGACGAGGCCGACGTGCGGCGCGGGGTGCCCAGCGCCAACACCCGCTGGGGCAACTCCGTCGCCGTCCTCACCGGCGACTTCCTCTTCGCCCGCGCCTCCCACATCCTGGCCGACCTCGGCCCCGAGGCCGTCCGCATCCAGGCGGAGGCCTTCGAGCGGCTCGTCACCGGCCAGATTCTGGAGACCGCGGGCCCGCGCGACGGTCGCGACCCCGTCGACCACTACCTGGACGTGCTCAGCGGCAAGACCGGCTCGCTGGTCGCCGTGTCCGGCCGGTTCGGCGCGTTGATGGCCGGGGCCGACGAGCGGACCGTGGACGTCCTCACCCAGTACGGGGAGCGGCTCGGCATCGCCTTCCAGCTCGCCGACGACGTCCTCGACATCGCCTCCGACTCCCACGAGTCCGGCAAGACCCCCGGTACCGACCTGCGCGAGGGCATCCCGACGCTTCCGGTCCTGCGGCTGCGCGCCCAGGCGGCGGAGGACGGCAAGCCCGACGACCTGGAGCTCGTCGAGCTGCTCGACTCCGACCTCAGCGGCGACGAGGCCCTGGCCGAGGTGCTGCGCCGGCTGCGCGCCCACCCGGCGCTGGAGCAGGCCCGCCAGGACACCGTGCGCTACGCCCAGGAGGCGCGCGCAACGCTCGCGCCGCTGCCCGAGGGGTACGCGAAGTCCGCGCTGGAAGAGCTGTGCGACGCCGTGGTGCACCGCGCGGGCTGATGAGGGTGTGCCTGCTGGCGCCGTGGTGCGCCGTGCGGGCCGGGGCCGTGCCGACGCGGGTCGACGTGGCGTCACCCGGTGTCCTACCCCTACTGGATGGCCCAGGTGCCCCGTCCGGTTGTCATACCGGAGCAGTAGGCGGAGTTGATCCCCCGGGCTGACGCTTCGGGCCGTCCGTTTTGGTCAGATGGATACCAACGGAAGCGCCGACCACGGAGGTAGGGCACACATGGCACCGAACGACAGCGCGGAAACCACCGGCGAGGCCACGGGCACTGTCGTGGGCCGCCGGAAGGCGGCGCGCTACATCGTCCCCGTCGCGGTCGCGGGAGTGGCGGCCGCGACGATCGGGCTCGTCCCGGCGCTCGCGAGCACCGGCGACCCGGACCTGCCGAAGATCAGCGCGCAGGAACTCATCGAGAGGATCGCCGCTTCCGACGAGGAGCAGCTCTCCGGCACGTTCAAGATCAGCACCGACCTGGGCCTGCCCCTCGACGGCCTCGCGGGTTCGCTCGTACAGGGCGGCGAGGACAAGGACGGCGGCGCGGCGGCCCCGCAGGACAAGCTCATGGAGCTGACGTCCGGCACGCACACGCTGCGGGTGGCCGCCGACGGCCCGGAGCGGCAGAAGCTCTCCATCCTCGGGGACGCGTCCGAGTACAGCGTCATCCACAACCAGGGCGAGGTCTGGGCGTACGACAGCAAGTCCGACGAGGTCTACCACGCCGAGGCGCCCGAGGGCCGGGACGGCGGCGACGGCCGCGGCGACGGTGCCGAGAAGGCTCCGAAGCTTCCCGAGGGCGCTCCGGCGACCCCGAAGGACTTCGCCGAGCAGGCGCTCGCGGCGGCCGGGGACACCACCTCGGTCACCGTGGACGGCACGGCGCAGGTCGCCGGGCGGGACGCGTACCAGCTGCTGATCAAGCCGAAGCAGTCCGGTTCGACGATCGGCTCGGTCCGCATCGCCGTGGACGCCGAGAACGGCGTACCGCTGAAGTTCACCCTGTCCGCGGCGAGCGGCGGCAAGGCCGTGGTCGACGCCGGGTTCACCAAGGTCGACTTCTCCCGGCCCGCCGCGTCCACGTTCTCCTTCACGCCGCCCAAGGGTGCCAAGGTGACCGAGGCCGACGAGCCGGCGACCGGCGAGGACGAGCACGGCGCGATGCAGAAGGCGCTCCCCGGGCAGCTGGCCGAGCTGGACGGCTTCGAGGGCCTCAACGTCATCGGCGAGGGCTGGACCTCGATCGCCGAGATCAGGACCCCCGGCGGCAAGGGCCTCCCCGCGGCCGGCTCGGGCGACGTCCCGGCCGAGGCGCAGGGCTTCCTCGACGCGCTGGGCGACAAGGTCACCGGGAAGTTCGGTTCGGGCACGGTCTTCAAGACCCGCCTGGTCAACGCCCTGCTGACGGACGACGGCTCGGTGTACGTCGGAGCGGTGACGAAGGACGCGCTGGTGCGTGCCGCCGACGCCGCCGCCAAGTAGGACACGCCCGGCGCCCGCCGTGCCGGGCGTCCGGCGCCGGACACCCGCCCCGTCGCACACTGTGCGGCGGGGCGGCAACGCCGTAAGGACCTGGCAGCCGCGCGGACGGAGAGGTGCGACCGGGATGACGACGACGGGTACAGCAGCGGTGGGCGGGGCAGGCGAGGCCGGCGTGGTGGCCACCGGTCCGGTCATCCGCACCCGCGGCCTGACCAAGCGCTACCGGGGCGGCCAGCTCGCCGTGGACGGCCTCGACCTGACCGTGCCCGCCGGCAGCGTCTTCGGCTTCCTCGGCCCCAACGGCTCCGGGAAGACCACCACGATCCGGATGCTGATGGGCCTCATCGACCCGACGTCCGGCACCGCCGAGGTGCTCGGCCGCCCGATGCCGGGGGCCGCCCGTACGGTGCTGCCGGAGGTCGGCGCGCTGATCGAGGGGCCCGCGCTGTACGGCTTCCTGAACGGCCGGGACAACCTCCTGCGGTACGACCGGGCCGACCCCACCGCCGACCCGCGCACCCGCCGGGCCCGCGTCGGGACGGCCCTGGCGCGGGTCGGGCTCGCCGCCGCCTCGGGCAAGAAGGCCAAGGCGTACTCGCTCGGCATGAAACAGCGCCTGGGGCTCGCCGCCGCCCTGCTCAGGCCGCGCCGGCTACTGGTCCTGGACGAGCCGACCAACGGCCTCGACCCGCAGGGCATGCGCGAGATCCGTCTCCTGGTCCGGGAGCTGGCGGCCGAGGGCACCACGGTGTTCCTCTCCTCCCACCTGCTGGACGAGATCGAGCAGGTCTGCACGCACGCCGCGGTGATGGCCCGCGGCCGGCTGATCGTCCAGGGCCCGGTCGCCGACCTCGCCGCGGGCGCCCGGGGCCGGCTCGCCGTCACCACGCCCGACCCCGGGGACGCCGCCCGCGTCCTTGGGGAACACGGGCTCACCGGCCTGAGCGCCGACGGCGACCGGCTGACCGCCGACGCCCCGCCCGCCGCCGTGGACCTCGCCGACCTCAACGCGGCGCTGGTGACCGGCGGGGTGCGGGTGCGGTCCTTCGGCGTCGAGCGGGGTTCGCTGGAGGACGCCTTCGTCGCACTCACGGGAGAGGGATTCGATGTCGCGGGCTGAACAGGTGCCGCAGGCCGAGACGGTGTCGCGGGCTGAGCAGGTCATGCCTCCGGGGAGCGCGGGGCTCCGCCCCCGTAGCCCGCTGTGGACCCTGGGCATCCTCCGGTCCGAGATCACCACGCTGCTCCGCCGCCACCGGACCTTCGCCCTGCTCGGCGTGCTCGCCGCCGTACCCGTCCTCATCGGGATCGCGGTCCGGATCGAGACGGGCGGCGGCGGTGGCGGGGCGGGCGGCCCGGACGCCGGGGCGGGTCCGGCGTTCCTCGCCCAGATCACCAACAACGGCCTCTTCCTCGTCTTCGCCGCCCTCGCCGCGACGCTGCCGGTCTTCCTGCCGATGGCCGTCGGCGTCGTCGCGGGCGACGCCATCGCGGGCGAGGCGAGCAGCGGCACCCTGCGCTATTTGCTGGTCGCCCCGGCGGGCCGGACCCGGCTGCTGCTCGTGAAGTACGCCTCCGTCCTCGCCTTCTGCCTGGTCGCGACCCTGGTCGTGGCGGCGTCGGCGCTGGCGGTGGGCGCGCTGCTGTTCCCGGTGGGGGAGGTCACCACGATCTCCGGGACCCGGATCGGTTTCGGCGAGGGGCTGGCGCGGGCGGCACTCACGGCGCTGGTCGTCGCCGTCTCCCTGACCGGGTTCGCCGCGCTCGGGCTGTTCGTCTCGACGCTGACCGGCAGCGGGATCGGGGCGATGGCGGCCACGGTCGGGCTGCTGATCACGGTGCAGATCCTGGACAGCATTCCGCAGCTGAGCGGCGTGCACCCGTATCTGTTCGCGCACTACTGGATGTCCTTCGCGGACGTCCTGCGCGAACCCGTCCACTGGGACGACCTGATCAAGAACTTCCAGTTGCAGGGGCTGTACGTCGCGGTGTTCGGCTCGGCGGCCTGGGCCCGCTTCACGGCCAAGGACATCACAGCCTGAGTGAGCGGCCCGGGAGGCGATCCGGGAGGAGCGGATCTCCTGGCCGGATCGGATCGGCGGGAGGCCGTCCGCGCCGTCGGCCGGGCGAGCCGTCCCCCGATCGGCTCGTCGCGGCACGAACGGCACGAACGGTGCGGACAACGGGGACGACACGACACGGTACGTTCCGTTTCCGCCTGGGTATTGTTCGGTCTTTGGCGACGAGATGTCAACAAGAGATTGGCTGGAACCCCCCTATGCTCACCGAATGATCACATCGCCGAGCAGCGTGCGCCGTAGCGAACGGTCACGCCGCGCGATCCTGCGGTCCGCTCTCGACCTCTGTACGGAGCGGGGGTACGGGCACGTCACGATAGAGGCCATCGCGGCCGGCGCCGGGGTCAGCAAGAAGACGATCTACCGCTGGTGGCCGTCGAAGGGCGCGGTACTGCTGGAGGCGTTCACGGACGCCCTGGTCGACGCCACCCCGTTCGTGGACACCGGCGATATCGGTGCCGACCTGCGCACCCATGTCGCCGGCGCGGTGAATCTGCTCTCGGTCCCGCCGTTCGGCCCGGCCTACGCGGGCATTCTCTCCGAACTGCACCACGACGACCTCCTGGCCCAGCAGCTGCGGGAGCAGCTGGTCGACCCGCGCGTCGAGGAAGCGATCGGCCGGCTGCGCAGCGCCCAGGAGCAGGGCCAGATCCCGCCCGGCGCGGACCTCCCGCTGGCCGTGGAGATGCTGTACGGCCCCGTCTACTACCGCCACGTGCTGCGCAAGCCCGTCCAGGACGAGGAAACGGTCGCCGCCCTGGTGGACCACGTGCTGCGCTCGCTGCGCGCGCCGGGGTATTAGGGGGTGTCCGGCGGAAGTCTTTGCCGAACGGTCGACCAAGCGCCGCCCCGGATAGCGTCCTCGCGTTCCTTCCCGTCCGGGGCGCGGGTCCCTCCGGCGCACCCGGAGGAGCCCGCCGAGAGGTGTGTGCGATGAGCGTGCTCAAGATGTCGGAAGTGGCGGACGCCCTGCCCCGGGCGTGGAGGAGCGGCACAGCGAGCCCGAGGCGCTGCTCGTGCTCGACGGCCTCCTCGAACTGTCCGTGGACGGAGCGGCGGTGACGGTGGGGCCGGGCGAGCTGTACGTGGTGGGCGCGGGCGTCGCCCACGCGGTGCGCCCCGGCAGCCGGGGGACGCTGATCATCATGGATACGGAGTGTGGGCATGCTGTCTCCGGAGACGGCTGACGGTGCCTGCCTTCCACCCCCGGGAGGCCCCGGGCGGACGTCCACCGGTGGCCGGGCCCGGTGAGCCGGGTGATGCTGGACCGGCGCGTGCCGGCTCCGGTGCTCCGGTGCGCCGGAGCCGGAGGGTGGGTGGAGCCGTGTCGGACGCCGAGACCCCGGCCGGGCCCGGAGGGGCAGCCGGGACGGGAAGCGGGGGAGGGGCGGGAAGAGCGGCAGGGGCGGCCGGGACGGGAGCGGGAGCCGGGATGCCTCCGGGCGGGCCGGACCAGCTGGACGAGGCCGTACTGGCGACGTTGTTCGCCCAGTCCTCCCTCGGCCTGGTCGTCCTCGACCCGCAGCTCCGGCTGGTACGTGCCAACTCGCTCGTCGAGGGCGTGGAGACCGGGGAGTACATCGGCCGCCGTTTCACCGAGGTCTTCCGGCTCGACGACCCGGACGGTTCCGAGCAGCTCATGAAGCGGGTGCTCGCCGGCGAGGGTCCGGTGCGCGACCACCTGGTCCGGGGCCGGCTGCGCCGGATCCCCGGCGACCGGGAGTTCCTGGTCTCCGCCTACCGCATCGACGGCCTCGGCCCCGGCTCCGCCGACAGCCCCGACGCACCCGCCTTCGGCGTGCTGACCGCGATCGTCGACGTCACCGAGCGGGAACGCGCCCGCGCCCGGGAGACAGCGCTCGCCGCCGTGCGCGACGCGGTCGGCGGCTCCCTCGACGTCGCCGCCGTCTGCCGCGCCTTCATCGACGCCCTGGTGCCCGGTTTCGCCGACCTCGCCGTCGTCGAGGTGGTGGACGAGGTGCTGCGCGGCGCCGACCCGCCGGTGGGCCCGCTGCCGACCGAGACCCCGCTGCGCAGCGCGGCGAGCGGCCGGTGCGACGCCGTCCGGGATGCGGCGGAGGCCCGGAGCGGGGCCGGGGCCCGGCGGCGGCCGGCCGGGGCGACCCGCCGCCTCCCCGACCGTACGCCGTACGCGCTCGCCGTCGCCGATCTGCGGGCCCGACGCGTCGCGCTCGGCCCCGACACCCCGTGGCTGGCCACCGACCCGGACGGGGCGCACGCCGTCGTGGAGAGCGGCGCGCACTCCCTGATCGTCGTGCCCCTCACCCTGCGGGGCGCGGTCCTCGGGCTGGTCAGCCTCTACCGCTGCGGGGCTGCCGAGCCCTTCGACGAGGACGACGTCTCCCTCGCCGTCTCGGCGGCCACCCGGGCGGCCCTCGGCATCGACAACGCCCGCCGTTACGAGCGCGAGCACGTCATCGCCTCGACCGTCCAGCGACGGCTGCTCCCGCAGGCCGAGCGGCAGCAGACGGCCGTCGACACCGCGCACGTCCTGCTGCCCGGCCGGGACAGCGGCTGCTGGTTCGACACCATCGGCCTGTCCGGCGCCCGTACCGCGCTCGTCGTGGGCGGCGTCGCGGGCGAGGGCGTCCAGTCGGCCATCGCCATGGGCCAGTTGCGTATGGTCATCCAGGCGCTGGCGGGCCTCGATCTGGAGCCGGAGGAGGTCCTCGCCCGGCTCAAGGACACCGCCGACCGCCTCGCCGGAGAACGCGCCGCCCTGCCCTCGGGCGACTCCCTCCAGGGCGAACCCCTGAGCGCGGGCTGCGTGTACGGGGTCTACGACCCGTTCGCCCGCACCTGCACCGTCGCGCGCGCCGGGCACCCCGCGCCGCTGGCCGTCGGCCCCGACGGGCGAGCGGTCGCCCTCGACGTACCGGAAGGGCCCGGACTCTTCTCCGCCGACAGCGCGCTCTTCGCCCCCGCCACCGTCACCCTGGAGGAGGGCAGCCTCCTCGCGTTCTGCACCGCCGAACTGCTCTCCGGGGACGGAGCGGCCGAACGCATCACGGAGACCCTCGCCCTGCCGGGCCGGAGCCTCCAGCAGCTGGGCGACGACATCGTGTACGCGCTGCCGGACGACACCCGCTCCGCCGGTGCGGCCCTGCTCCTGGCCCGTACGGGTACGGTCTCCGATCACCTCGTCGCCACCTGGGACCTGGCCCAGGACCGCACGACGCCCGCCACCGCCCGGGTGCTCGTACGCGACCGGCTCCAGGGCTGGGGCCTGGACGAGGACACCGTCGACGCGACCGAGCTGATCGTCAGCGAGCTCGTCACCAACGCCGTCCGCTACGGCACCCCGCCGCTGCGGCTGCGTCTCCTGCTGGACTCCACGCTGACCTGCGAGGTCCACGACGGTTCCAGGTCCTCCCCGCACCTGCGGCACGCCCGGACCGTCGACGAGGGCGGCCGGGGCCTGTTCATCGTCTCCCGCCTCGCCTCCCACTGGGGAGCCCGCCACGGACCGGACGGAAAGGTGCTGTGGACCGAGCAGGAGCTGCCGGGCGACGATTCCGGGCCGTTCCCGCCCCCGCCGGGATGATTACCACCCGTACGGGCAGGTCGATCGCGCAGAGTGGTCCGTATGACGACACCTGCGGAGCTGCTCCGCTCCTTCGCCCGCACCCGCGCCTCCCTCGACGGCGAGGAGGTCACGTACTGGTGGACCGGAGACGTGTACTCCTGGGCCCCCGACGAGCCCTACCAGCGGGTCTTCGGCTTCGAGGGCCTCAACGTCTCCCGTCTGGTCCCGGACGTGGACGCCGGGCCGGACGCGTACCGGCTGCTCACCCGGGAGGCCGCGTTCTACCTGGACCCCGTCAGCCGCGAGATCCTGGAGACCTGGCATGACCTGCCGGTGGTGCACGTCTGGAACGACCCGGCGAACCAGAAGTGGCTTCCCTTCCCGATCCCGACGACCGACCTCGGGGATCAGGTCTGTTTCAGCCTGGAGATCCCGCTGGCCTACCCGTCACCGCTGCCGGTGGCCCAGTACCCGGTCCACTCGGCGGGGGACACGTACAAGGCCCTGGAGCTCTTCCAGTTCTTCGCCGACCGCGCCGACCTGGCGGGCCCGGCGCCCGGTGTCCCGGCCACCATGTCGTGGAGCCGGATGTCCCCGTGGCTGCCCTGGATGGCCCGGGGGCAGCGGCCCGGCGGCCTCACCTTCCACTGCCGGGGCCGCAAGCTCGGCGCGTACTCCGAGGTCCCCGAGCGCACCCGCGCCCACATCGCCGCCCACCACCCGGAGTTCGCCCACGCCCCGGAGCAGTGGAGCGAGCCGAACGAGACCAGCTGGACCTACTTCCGCAAGCTCAATCCGCCGCAGGGTTAGGGGACGTTCAGGGGAGGACGATGTCCCGGCCCGGGCCGCCCTCGACCGTGTCCTTCCCGGGGCCGCCGAGGATCAGGTCGTCGCCGCCCTCGCCGTGCAGCACGTCGTCGCCGGTGCCGCCGAGCAGGATGTCGTCGCCGTCCCCGCCCATGACGTGGTCGTCGCCCGGGCCCGCGTACACGAGGTCCGCACCGTCGTACGCCTCGATCATGTCGTCGCCCCGGCCACCCCACAGCAGTTGGTCGCCGTCGACGCTCATCAGGTGGTCCATGCCGTCGCCGCCGTCCAGGACGACGCGCCCCATGACCATGTCGTTCCCCGCGTCACCCCGTACCGTGTGCGCGGTGTGGGCGTGCAGGGTGTCGTCACCGGGTCCGCCGCTGACGGTGGCCACCCCGGGGTCGCTGGTGGCGATCTCGTCGTCGCCGTCACCGAGGAACACGTCGATCCGGTCCGGCCGGGCGCTGTCCGTGGGCAGTTCGCAGACGACGTACGTCTCGTCCCCGGGGGTGAGGTACGTGCAGTGGTCGCCGGGCTGGAGCGGTACCGCGTCGCGGAAGCCGATGCGCCGGACGCCGTCGGCCCGGTCCATCGGGACCACGTGGAGGTCGTTGGTCTGTCCCGCGGCCGCGGTGAAGGTGATCGACTGCTTCGCCCAGTCGGCGCCGACGCGGGCCTTCGCCCCGGTGGCGGCGGGGGCCGCGACTGCCGGGGGAGCGGCGAGGCCGGTGGCGAGCAGGGCCACGGCGGCCGCGCGGACGGTGACGTGGTGGCGGTTCATGGGGCCTCGTCTCGATGGGGCGGCCGGTGGGCCGGCCTGCTGGCGGGATGGCTGCCCGGGGGCCGGCCGGGCGGCCGCGAGGACGGTGTCCTCGCATCCTCGCGACCGCGGTCGGCGTGCTCCGGTACCCGGACGGACAGGTCCGGTTCGTCCCGGCGGGGCCGGGTGGTGCGGCGTCGCGTCAGCTCACATGGACGTCCACGCAGACGTAGAACGCGTTGGCGGTGTCGGCGATGTTCCACACGGCCAGCACCTTCTGCTTGCCGGACAGGCCACCGAAGCTGACCTGGTGGGTGACGGTCCCACCGGGCCGGGCGCCACCGTCGTCGAACTCCGCGATCTTCCGGCCGCCCGCGTAGTACTGCCAGGTGCTGGTGGCGTGCCGTGCCGTCAGCCGCCAGTTGAAGCTGGTCGTCCGGCCGACCGGGGTGACCTTCCAGCCCTTGCCGTCGTTGTTGAGCTCGGCAAAGGCGGCGTTGCCTCCACTGCAGCTCATCAGGCCCTTGGGGCCCTCGACGCTCTGCGGCTCGTACTTGATGGGACCGCAGGGGACCACGCGGGCGGCGCACTGGGCCTGTCGGCTGGGGGGCGATGAGATGTAGCCGTGCGCGCTCGCGCTGCCCGCCGGCAGGCTGACGGCCAGGAGCGGGGCGATGCCCGCGCCGATGGCGACGGCTAAGAGCCTCTTGCTTTTCATGACAACTCCTCTGTGGGGGTCTGTGCCTGCCCGCGCGAGGACGGGAAAGGCATGCGCATGTCAAGCTGCCAGGCTGTGACGGTGGGGCTGTCACGGGTGGCGACGAAAGCGTACCGCTCTTGGTCTAGACCAAGCTAGTGCGCGGACGTGACCTCTCTGCCCGGCTGCCGGGCTGCCGGGCGGATGTGCCGAACAGGCGCTCCAGAACCACCGCGACCCCGTCCTCCGCGTTCGACGCCGTCACCTCGTCGGCCGCCGCGCGCAGCTCGGGATGCGCGTTGCCCATGGCCACCCGGTGGCCCGAACCGGCGAACATCGGCAGGTCGTTGGGCATGTCCCCGAACGCGACCGTCCGCTCCGCCCCGACGTCGAGCAGCTCGCCGGCCAGGGCGAGCCCGGTCCCCTTGTCCACCCCGAGCGGAGCCAGCTCCACCGTGCCGGGCCCCGCCATGGTCACCGTCGCCAGATCGCCCACGGCCCCGCGCGCGGCGGCGGCCAGCGCGTCGTCGCCCAGCTCCGGGTGGCGCACCAGCACCTTGATCACGGGCCGCTCCCACAGCGCGGCGCGGGAGTCGACGCGTCGGGCGGGAAGCGTCGGGTTCGGCATCCGGTACCCGGCCTCGATCAGGGTCGCCCCTTCCGCGCCGTCCTGGTCCACGGCGGCGAACACCGCCCCGACCTCCGCCTCGATCTTCCCGAGCGCGGTGTCGGCGGCCTCGCGGTCCAGGGTGACGGACCGCAGCAGCCGCCCGCCGTTCGCCCCGGCCTCGTACAGCTGGGTGCCCTGCCCGCAGACGGCGAGCCCGGTGTACGCCAGGTCCGCGAGCAGCGCCCGTATCCCGGGGACGGGCCGCCCGGTGACGATCAGGTGCCGGGCGCCCGCGGCGGCGGCCAGGGCGAGCGCGGCGCGGGACCGGGCGCTCACGGTGTCGTCCGGGCGCAGCAGGGTGCCGTCCAGGTCCGTGGCGACGAGGGTGTACGCGGGAGAGGCGTCGGCGGTGTATGCGGGAGAGTCGCCGGGGGCGTATGCGGGTGGCGTGGGCATGGGCCCCAGCCTAGAAGGGCCCGAACGGCCGCTTGCCCGTCAGGGGTTGGATCGGATATGCGGTTCGCGGTCAGGCGGCCGTCCCGCCGGCGTTGCGGATGAGCTGTCGCAGCACCTTCATCGTGGTGACGTAGTCGGTGTCGTCGATGCCCTCGTGCAGCGCGGCGCGGATCGCGGGAGCATTGCGCTTGAGGTCGACGCGCGCCTGTTCCCCCGCCTCCGTGATCCACAGCCTGCCGCCCGAGTCCCGGGTCAGCCAGCCCCGCTCCACGAGCGCCTCGGCCTCGGCCGCCAGGTCGTCCTCGGGTCGGATGTACGAGGCCATGGCCTGCTGGAGCTCGGGGACGGTCATCCCTTCGCCGTCGGGCGAGATGTCGTGCGCCGACAGATTGCGCAGAAGCCAGAACTGGGGCTGGGTGTGGCCCTTCTCGGCCTGCCGGTCGCGGGTGTAGGCGATCAGTGCCTCGTAGGCGACCCCGGTCCAGTAGGCGGCGGGCTGTCCGGCGAGTTCTGCGTCGCTGAGCTGCTGATCGGGCATGACGTGTGCTCCCTCGGTGGTGCGGTCGGGGGCCCGCGTGTGTCGTGCGGGCCCTACGGCGACCGTAGGACCTCAAGCTCGGTTGAGGGCAAGGCGTCCGGGCGTCATGTGCCGTTCGTGCGCAGGAAGATCTCAAGCCGTTCGGTGAAGCCCGGTGCCGCGGCGACGAAGTGACCGGCGCCCGGATGCACACTGCGCTCGCCGCCGAGCGCAACCGCGAGGGCGTCGCAGATCCGCTCGAGCGCGGCCGCGTGGCCTCCGGACGTGACGAGCACCGGGATACCGGCGGCACGGATCACGTCGAGCCGAGGGCGTGCCTCGCTGGTCGGTCGGCCACCGTGCGCCCGCCGAACGCCGGCGGCCACGCCCTCGGGGAGCGGTCCGTCGCCGATGGGCGCACCCGTGAGTCGGAGGAACTCGCGCAGTGCTGCGGGGGAGGTGTCCATACCGTTGGCGAGGACCGTATCCCCGGGGCGCTCCAGCCGTGCCACCTCTGGATCGTCAGGGACGAGGTAGTTGAGCGGCGGCTCGATCAGGGTGAGTGACCGCACGTTGCCCGGCGAGGCAGCGGCTGCGATCAATGCCCCAAGAGCGCCGTAGGAGTGGGCGACGACATGCGGGCGGCAGACGAGCAGCGGTGCCAGGTCCAGGGCGTCCACGACGAAGTCCTGACGCCCCTGCGGTGGTGGCGGGCTCGGCGGATAGCCACGGCGATGGACGTATGCCAGCGTCCACCGGCCGGCCAGGGGAGCGACCGGGCCCCACGTCGTTCGCGGGCCCGCGCCGCCATGCACGAACAGGACCTCGGGACCGGAGCCATCACGGACGACCGCTATCTCGCTCACGAGGCGAGCGTAGCGGCGCACGGCGATCCACTGTCCCGCGTCCGGGGGCTTTGCGGAAGATTACGGACGAGCGGGCCGAAGCCCTCCCCGGTCGAACGCAGCGGGTATACGCGTCATCGGGGCGACCGGGCCTGGTACAGGCAGGGCGAAGCCCCACCGTGCCTGCACGGTGGGGCCGTTGCTCCGGCGGCTCGGGTGGCTCAGGCGGTGCCGAAGCCCCCGGTCCGGACGCCGGCCACGAAGGCGGTGAACGCGGTGGCGGGGACGTCGAGGACCGGGCCGCTGACGTTCTTGGAGTCGCGGACGGGGACGATGCCGTGGGGGGTGGCGAGGTTGGTGGCGACCTCGACGCACGCGCCGCCGTTGTCGCTGTACGAGGACGTGAACCAACGGGGGGTCTCGGTTGTCACTGGATGCCCTTTCGCAACTGCCTGAACATGTCTACGGACGCCGCCTGGGAGGGCGCTACCGCCTGCATCTGATGGTAGGCCGTCAGATGGGAAACCACCGAGCCACTTTCGCGCTCCAGATAGCCCTGTTGCGCGGACTCCGCGTACGACATGAGCGAGCGGTCCGGCATGGTCAGGATGTAGATCGGCAGATTGAACGGGCGGAGCTCGCCCATGTCGAACGTCGCCACCTGAAGCACGGTGTTGGGCTGCTCCGCGAACTCGATCAGGCGGTCCATCTGCGCCTTCATCACCTCCGGCCCGCCGACCGGCCTGCGGACGCAGCTCTCGTCCAGCATCGCGAAGACCAGCGGCGGCTTCTCCCGGACCAGGGCCGCCTGGCGCTCCGCGACCAGCGAGATGCGCTCCTGGGCCTGGTCAGCGGTGATGGCCCCCCGTCTGACCGCGCTGTCGGCCAGGACCGTGGTGTACTCCGGGGTCTGGAGCAGCCCCGGCATGACGCCGACCTCGTACAGCCGGATCTCCGCCGCCCGGCGCTCGTAACCGAGGAACTCCGGGAAGCCCTCCAGCAGGCTGCCGTGCTTGATCTGGCCCAGCTCGCGCTCGAACGACGCCTCGATCCCGGTGAGCCCCAGCACTCGGTCCGTACTACGCGAAAAGCGCAAGGTCGCGAGTTTGCGACCAGTTTCCACCGATGAGATGTGTGTGCTGGAGTAGCCGTTGTGATTCCCCAGCTCCTCCTGTGTCCAGCCCCGCGTTTCCCGTAACCCGCGCAGACGTGCACCGTAGGCCGCCTGCGCGGAGCTTTCCGGATTCAACTCCTTGATGTTCACGGACCCCACCCCGATCTTCCGTGCCGAATAGGCAGGTTGAATGGCTCCTCACGTTAGGTCACGCTGAATCGCCCCGGTAGTCATACGGCTACAGAGAGGAGCGATAGGTGTACGGCGAGAACGTTTGCCCGAACGCGCAGGAGCCTCCCGACCTCCCGGCCCCCGGAACGCTCATGGTGGACACCGCTCGGGGCGACCGCGTGGGCGAGTTCCGTGGGGTCGCCGGCCCCTACTGGTCGTTGCGGCCCGTGGGCGGCGGGGCGGAGTGGGAGGCCGAGCCGCACCGGGTCCGGCCCGCGCTCCTGATAGAAGAGCTCCGGGCCAGGACCGCACGGCTCAACGCCCGCAGCCGGGGCGAGGTGCTGTGAACGCGGGTCAGGCACCGGTGCGTTGGTACGTCGCCGAGAGCCACGGCGGCGACGCGGCGCGGTCCGTGCGGCTCGGCGGGATCATCGCGCCGACGCGGCGGCTGGCCCTCCGCTGGCTGCGGCGGCAGGCCCGGCGCTTCGCGGACGCGCTGGACCCGGACCCGTACACCCCCTGGGTCCCGGCCCGTGCGCTGTACCCGGTCGCCGAAGGGGGCCGGCGCGACGCGTCGGCCGAACCCCGTTCCTGGGCTAACAGTTTCCGCGAGCACGACTACGCGCTGGGGCGGCTCGCGGACGGGCTGCCGTACGAGTTCGTCGCCCGGGACGCGGCGGCCTGGTACGGCCTCGTCATGCGCCCCCTGATCCCCGCCTGTACCCCTACCCCTGCCCCTCCCACTCCTCACCGGCAAGGATGAGCGTCATGTTGCAGTGCACCGCCTTCACCGAACTCCCCGAGATGGGCGCACGCGTGGCGCTCATGGGCTCGGCGGACGGGCAGGGTCAGGCGTCGGACGTGCCCGAGCTGGACGACTTCCTGCTCTGTGAACTCGGTGAGCACGACGAGTCGACCGAGCACGCGGCCCAGCTCTGGTCGGCCTCGGCTCCCGCCGGGCGGGACCTGTGGATGTTCTGGACCGAGGCCGACGGACGCCGGAAGTTCCGCTTCAAGCAACTGCTGCCGTGTCCGGCCGTCATCCACCGGCTGTCGGTCAAGGAAGGGGACGCCTGCGTGCTGTACGACCGGCACCCGGCCGCGCACTCCTGGGACGTGAGAGACCCGCTCGCCGATCTGATGGCGGAGCGGATCCGGGAGGACGTACGGCGCGACCGGGACGGATGGGGCGGAGAGGCGCCCTGAGGCTGTGCCCCCGCCCGGCCTCGGTCCGGCCTCGGTCCGGCCCCGGCCTCATGGGTCGGTACGCCTCGTCCGGGTCAGCTCAGGCAGAACTCGTTGTCCTCGGGATCCGCCATGACGATCCAGCTTCCACCCTGCTCGTCGACCGTACGCAGCACCCGAGCGCCCAGCCCCACCAGCCGTCGCTCCTCCGCGTCACGCTGCCCCGGCGCGGAGTGGACATCGATGTGGAGGCGGTTCTTCACCGTCTTCGGCTCCGGCACCCGCTGGAACAGCAGCCGCCGCTCCCGCCCCGTACCGCTGACCTCGTCGTACGGGTCGTCCGGATGCCGGGCCGCCGCCAGGTCGAGCCAGGCGCGGCGGCCGTGGGCGTGGGTGGTGATGGCCTCGGGTACGGCTCCGGCCGCGAGCAGCTGCTCGACCAGCGGGCTGTTGTCCTCGACGAGGTAACCCAGGGCCGCCGCCCAGAATCCGGCCTGCGCGTGCGGGTCGGCGCTGTCGATCACGAGCTTCCAGGACAGTGTCTGAGTCATGGAAACCGTTTATAGTGGTTACATGAGTGGAGAGGCAACGGACACGCCTGAACGGTCTGAACGGCAGGGTCCGGGGCCCGGTCGGCAGGAGCTCTCGGGGCTGTTGCTTCGGCATCCGGACGGCAGCTCGTTCCGGTTCGATCCCGGCGCGCTGTGCCTGGAGCTGCTGCCGACCGGGGGGCCCGGCCCGTTGTCGTACTTCGAGGTGCTGCACGAGCCGGCCGACCTGGTGCGCTGGGTGGAGGAGAGCCGGCTGCCGGACGGGCTCGGTCCGGGCGACGGGCCCGGTTCGGGTCCGGGTGTCGCGCTTCTCGTGAACTCGGCGGAGGTGGCGGACGCGCGTGCTCTGCGCGATGCGCTCTGGCGGCTGGCCGAGGGGCATGTGCAGGGGGCGCCGCCCGGCGCGGACGACCTCGCCACCCTCAACGGCGCGGCGGCGCACCCGCCCCTGACGGCCCGGCTGACCGCGGGCGGCGGCCGGGCGTGGGCTCCGGGGGGTACCGGGGCCGGGCTGCTGGCCACCGTCGCCCGTGATGCGGTCGACCTGTTCACCGGGGCGTACGCCCACCGGATCCGCACGTGCGGCGCGCACGGCTGCCGCCTGCTGTTCGTCGACACCTCCCGCCCCGGCAGGCGCCGCTGGTGCTCGATGGAACGCTGCGGCAACCGCCACAAGGTCCGGGCCCACCGCGCCCGGCTCGCCGCTGACGGCGAGTGAAGGGGGCTGCACCCGCCCCGTGGTCGATGGCGGCTATCTCTGTGCATGGGTCACGAAAATCTATGTCCGCCGGAGTAGACATTGGATGGTGCTGTGGTTATGGTTTCTCTCGTAGCTCAGAGAGACAGCAGGGCCCGGCAGAGACGAACTGCCGGGCAGCAGTACACGCAGTTGCCGTTCGCAGGACGGTGCGGTGGTGGAGTTTCGAAGCCAGGGTTGTTGCAGGACGGCGACGGGGCTGACGGCCGCACCGGGTGGCCCGCAGTGATCAGGGGCCGCCGTCAGCAGTACCGCGATTCACGCGGGAGCAGTACCCGCAAGTGCAGTACCCAGCAGTGAAGTGAGCAGCACCTCGGTGAAGGCGTCGACTGCGGGCGCGCGCACCGGGAGGTTCGGCAGCGGGGTTCTAAGCCGGAGCAGACGCAGGATGGGCGACGGGGCTGGCTGTCGAAGAGTGGTGCTGTCACAGGCCACAGAGCAGTACGTAGGAGAGTAGTACGCAGGAGAGCAGTACCAGCAGTAGGCAAGTGATTGATCCCAGAGGGAAGAACGGAGGAGCGAGGCGCCATCAGGATCGCCCGGGCGGAGTCGTGAGCCCGGGTACCGCAGGACATCGATAGTGAGGTGGTCTCCGGTCAAGCAACCGCGATCCCCGCAACCCCGGCAGCTTCCAGGCCGGGTCGGCGGAAACAGAAGGCCGGCGCAGTAACCAGGGCCGGCAGATGGTGTAGCAGTTCCTTCGGGGCCCGAGTGCCATACGGCACTCGGGCCCCTCCACGCATTCCACAGAGAGGTGCAAATGACAGCAGGCGACTCGTTCGGCCGTCTCGATGACGACGACTATCCCGCCTACACCATGGGCCGGGCCGCCGAGATGCTCGGCACCACGCAGGGCTTTCTCCGGGCTATCGGAGAAGCCCGCCTCATCACCCCGCTGCGTTCCGAGGGCGGGCATCGCCGCTACTCCCGCTACCAGCTGCGCATGGCCGCACGCGCCCGGGAGCTCGTCGACCAGGGCACCCCCATCGAGGCCGCCTGCCGCATCGTCATCCTCGAAGACCAGCTCGAAGAAGCCCAGCGCATCAACGCCGAATACCGCAACGCCGCCGCACCGGAGAACCCGACGACCGCAGGCTGAGGTGGTGCTGCTCCCCTGCCCGGCCCTGATCCGCGTCGGGACCGGTATGCCGGTATACGGGCTGATGGGCTGTCGTCGGGCGGGAGGGTGCCGCTGCAGCGGCACCCTCCGAGCCATAAATGGCGACCGGCCCTGCTGGAACGCTGCGTTGCGGGTGGGGCAGTATCTATGACCGCGAGACGAGAGTTAAATGTTTCGCGCGGGCAGCCTGTTTACCGCAGCGAACAGAGTGGAGTTATTTACCGTACGTAGGCCGCTACCGCGTGCTATTGTCGATCTCAGTTGCAGTCGTGGTTCCCAGAAAACTTCAACGCTTTCGTCGGCATTTTAGCCACGGGAAGCGTTCTGTATTTCCGGTTATTCTCCGGTCGGGGCATCATCGCGGCGACCCGGTATCCGTGGATTGCGGGTCCTGGCGTACTGCCCCAAAGGAGATATGACATGGCATCCGGCACTGTGAAGTGGTTCAACGCGGCCAAGGGTTTCGGCTTCATCGAGCAGGACGGTGGCGGCGCTGACGTGTTCGCCCACTTCTCGAACATTGCCGCCGAGGGCTTCCGCGAGCTGCTCGAAGGCCAGAAGGTGACCTTCGATATCGCGGCGGGACAGAAGGGCCCGACGGCCGAGAACATCGTTCCCGCCTGACGCTGACGCGTACTTCGTAGCTGGGGCCCGCATCCCTCGGGGTGCGGGCCCCAGCTACGGGCATTCCCGGGGGGCGTCGCCTGTGTGGCGACGATGCCCGCAGATCCCTCTCCAGGGACACGGGCCTCTTCGGAGCCGTACCCGTAGACGCCCTGGACTCCCTGCCCGCGTGACGTCGCCCATGTCATCGCCTGCACGTGCGCCCGATGCGCCGCAGGTCAGATCTGATCTCGCATTTCGTTCGGTCCGTTCTTGTGATTCCCCGCGCTGTTCTTCTGCTGCGAGAATTCCTTGATACGTGCCGTGTCAAGGAAGGTTCTGCATGAACCCCGCACGTACGAACAATCGCTCCTCACGCGCCCGCAGCCGTACGGGCAGTCCCGCTTTCGGCTCCGATGCCGGTGCGCACCGGAGCAACCGCTCCGGCTCGCCGGCCCCGCGCCGTTCCGCAGGACCGAGCCGTCAGGGCGGCCGCGGCCGGCGGCCCGCGGCGGCCTCGGGCGAGTTCGCCCTGCCGGAGACCATCACCCCCGCGCTGCCCGCCGTCGAGGCGTTCGCCGATCTCGACCTGCCCGAAGGGCTGCTGGCCTCTCTCACCGCACAGGGCATGCGCGTCCCGTTCCCGATCCAGGGCGCGACCCTGCCCAACACCCTCGGGGGCCGCGACGTCCTCGGACGCGGGCGTACCGGATCGGGCAAGACCCTCGCCTTTGGCCTGGCCCTGCTGGCCCGCACCGCCGGACAGCGCGCCGAGGCCGGTCAGCCGCTGGCCCTGATCCTCGTGCCGACGCGTGAGCTGGCACAGCAGGTGACCGACGCCCTCACCCCCTACGCCCGCTCGGTCAGGCTGCGTCTGACCACCGTCGTCGGCGGAATGCCGATCGGCAGGCAGGTCAGCGCACTGCGCCGTGGCGCCGAAGTCGTCGTCGCGACGCCGGGGCGCCTCAAGGACCTGATCGACCGGGGCGACTGCCGGCTGAACCAGGTCGCGATCACCGTCCTGGACGAGGCCGACCAGATGGCCGACATGGGCTTCATGCCCCAGGTCACCGCGCTCCTGGACCAGGTACGCCCCGAGGGCCAGCGGATGCTGTTCTCCGCCACCCTCGACCGCAACGTCGATCTCCTGGTCCGCCGCTACCTCACTGACCCGGTGGTCCACTCCGTCGACCCGTCCGCAGGCGCGGTCACCACGATGGAGCACCACGTCCTGCACGTCCAGGGCGCCGACAAGCACCGGACGACGACCCGGATCGCGGCGCGCGAAGGCCGGGTGATCATGTTCCTGGACACCAAGCACGCCGTCGACCGGCTGACGCAGGACCTGCTGAACAACGGGGTACGGGCCGCTGCCCTGCACGGCGGGAAGTCGCAGCCGCAGCGCACCCGGACCCTGGCCCAGTTCAAGACCGGCCACGTCACCGTGCTCGTCGCGACGAACGTCGCGGCACGCGGCATCCACGTCGACAACCTCGACCTCGTCGTCAACGTCGACCCGCCGACCGACCACAAGGACTACCTGCACCGCGGTGGCCGCACCGCGCGGGCCGGCGAGTCCGGCAGCGTCGTCACTCTGGTCACCCCCAACCAGCGCCGCGACATGACCCGACTCATGGCGGCCGCGGGCATCGTTCCCCAGACCACCCCGGTCCACTCCGGGGAAGAGGCGCTCAGCCGGATCACCGGCGCCCAGGCACCCTCCGGCATCCCCGTGACGATCACCGCGCCGGTGACCGCGCGGCGTGAGCGCAGCCGCACCACGGGCTCCCGCGGCCGACGCAGCCCCGCCTCTGCCGCACGGCGCGTGAGCGCGCATCAGTCCGCATTCGACGCGGCGGCCTGACGCGGCGGCCCTGAACAGCCGAACGCGGCCGGCGGCTCGCCGGCCTGCCGGTCGTCGACGAGCAGGGCAGCGCGCTGGGCGTCCTGGCCTGGCCCGCTGAACCGCCTCACCGCGGCAGCCCCATCCCCTTCCACTCCCTGTGAGGCACCATGCGCTGCGTCATCGCCCGCTTCCCGTTCGACCTCACCAAGAGTGGCGTCCTGGAATCCATGAAGGGCGTCAAGCCCGAACAGGTCATCGGCGCGTCCGTGATCATCGGCCGCCGCACCTACCCGATCAAGCAGGTCGGGCAGGTCATCACACGTCAGGACCGCCGCGATTTCAGCGCCGGTGAAGTCCTCCGGGCCATGACGCAGCTCGGCTTCACCTGCCCCGGCCTCCCGTGCAACGCCGCGCCCAAGCGCGTCGCCAGCCCGTTCCAACAGGCTTCCACCATGCTCGGCGCCCCTGCCACCGTCTGACCGGACGACAGGCGTGAGCCGCCACCGGAACAACCGTGAGCCCGCCACCAGGACAGAACAGAACAGTGAGGGCCCTATCGACAGGCGCCGGTCGAGCCCTCGCCGCGTGCCGAGAGGTCCGTCAGCGCGCAGCGGTGTACTCAGCGGTCGGAGTAGCTGAAGTCGCCCATGGTCCAGGCGCTGACGTCATCGATCGCCACGCGGTACATCCCGCCCGTCTCCGGGATCCCCACCGTGCCCTGCAGAATCCGCGCCACATGGAAATGCAGATGCGTGGGCGCTTTGTCCACAGGCGTCGGGGCGGTGAAGGCGGCGGAGAACTCGCTCAGGCGGGCCGAGTCGGCCAGGACTTCCGACACCCGCTGCCTCCAGACCGCTTCGGGAGCCAGCCGCCCCGTGATGACAGCACCACCGGCGACCACGGTCAGAGTCATCTGATTGCTGTGCCCGGACTCCACCAGGGCAGCGACATCAACAAGCAGCTCGTCAGGCTTCGACATGGGGCCAATCCTACGCACGGCCGTCCGGCCGGCCAGGGGGTGTCTGACAATTCCCGTCTGCCTCACGGCCGCCCTGCGGGCGACGACGGGAATTGTCAGACACCCCCTGGCGGAGTGGAGCCATCACCGGCGTCAACAGCGCCGGGTCAGTGGCCCTGGGTCTCGTGTGGGGGGAGGGCGGCGCAGACGGGGCAGGTGTGCCGGTCGATCGCGGCCAGCAGGCGCGCGGCCGTCGTGCGTACACCCGACGCCGGGGAAAGCCCCCCGGCGTCGGGTGTGTCGTGCATGGCGGCCAGCCGGACGGCCGTGGCGCGCCCCGCCGCCACCGCGTCGTGTGCGGCGCGGGTCCACGCAGGGTGCTCGGCGTTCCCGGCGGTCAGGATCGTGCCGAGCAGATTCAGCACGCCCGCCCGGTCCCGGACCGTGTCCGTCGCCGCCAGCTCCCAGAGGAACGGCACCGTCGCCGCCGTCGAGTCGAAGACGGGCGGGGTGCCGATCCACCGCTCCAGATCGCCCAGGGCCTCGTCCGAGCTCGGCGCGTCGCCCCAGGCGATCCGCGACAGCACGCCGGGAATCTGGGACGCGGAGCCGTACGCGTGCTGCAGTTCGTGCCACCGCACGTTCCTCATGGCCCCCAGCACAGTCTCCATCCGGGCACTCAATCAGCCTTTACCGCGCGGCGTCCACCATGCCGGGGGACCGGTCCGAGGACTGGTCCGTGGACCGGCCCGTTCCGTGGAGCCGGCGCAGGTACTCCCGTACGGAGCGGGCGTCGTCCGCCGGGGCGGATGCGCCCACGTGGTGGTCGGGGCGGACGACCACGACGGTGCCCGTGCCCGTACCGCCGGAGGCTCCCGTTCCGTAGGCGGCGGCCGCGTGGCCCGCGTCGTCGACCACCGCTCCCGGCTCCGCCCCGGCCCGGTCCTCGTGCGCCGCGTACACCCGGCAGGTCCGCACCCCGGCGCCGCCGTACGCGTCCGCCACCTCGCGCAGGACCGCCGTGCTCCCGGGGCCGAAGCCGAGGACCGTGGTGCGGGGTCCGGCGAAGATCCGGTGCAGTCGGGTACGGGCTCCGGTCGCGGCGTCGGCACAGGGAGCATCCGGCGCCCGGTCCCCGCCGACGGGCGCGCCGGGCGCACCGTACCCGGCGTGCGGGGCAGCGGTGGGAGCGCCGGCCCGCGGGGCGTCCAGGGAGCTCCAGCGGTAGCCGACGCCCAGACCGGTGCTGTCCGGGGTGATCGCCGCGTCCAGACCGCCGCCGGGCCGGCGGATCGCCTCCAGGGTGGCCCGCAGCCGCTCCGATGTGAGGTCCAGGGTGTGGGCGGCCACCGGGAGCCGCTCCTCCTCGTAGGTGTCCAGCAGCGTCGCGTCCGCGTGACCGGCGAGCACCAGACTCAGCTTCCAGCCCAGGTTGAACGCGTCCTGGATGCCGGTGTTCATCCCGAGGCCGCCCGCGATGGCGTGCACGTGCGCCGCGTCGCCCGCGAGGAAGACCCGTCCCGCGCGGAACCGGTCCGCCATCCGTACGTTGACCCGGTACGTCGACAGCAGCTCGGCCCGCGTCAGGGCGCCGCCGGGCAGTGCGGTGTGGTGGGCGAGCAGCCGCCGGAACCCGTCGGCGGTGGGTGCGAGCGGCCGCCCCCGCCCGTCCCGCTCCGGCCCGGCCTGGAACCACCAGCCCGTCCGCGTACCGGGGATCGGGCAGAGCATCACCGCGCCGTCCTCGTCGAACCACTGGTGCCAGCGGGTACGGTCCAGGGCGCCGTCGGCCAGTTCGACATCGCCGCAGACCATCACCTGGTCCTCGTCGGTGGTCCCCTCGAATCCGATCCCGAGCAGCTTCCGTACGGAGCTGTGGGCGCCGTCGCAGCCCGCGACGTACCGTGCCCGGCCGGCCGGTCCTTCGGCGAAAGTGACGTCGACATGAGGCCCCTCGCCCTCGCCCTTGTCCTCGTTCGTATGCTGCGTCAGCCCCAGGACCTCGCGTCCCAGCTCGACGCGGACGCCGTACCCGGCCAGCCGGTCACGGAGGATCGCCTCCAGCCGCCACTGGGCGATCAGCCACCCCCGGTCGTAGGGGGCGTCCGGGGACGGCGTGGAGCCGGCCCACGGATCGGCCTCCGCGACCGGGAGGCGGTCGCGGTACTTGAGCATCGGCGGTGGGGCCGAACCGGCGGCGAGCACCTTCTCGGCCACCCCGAGATCGTCCAGGATCTCCAGCGACCGGGGGTTGGGCCCCTTGGCGCGCGAGGTGCGCGGCGGCGCGGGGGACCGGTCCACGAGCCGTACGACGGCGCCGCGCCGGGCCAGATCGCAGGCCAGCACCAGCCCGGTGGGTCCCGCTCCCACGATGAGTACGTCGGTCATGCCCATGCCTCTCCTTCGGTCCCGCTCTCCGGCCATCCATCCAGGACCAGAGAAACGTAACCGAGTAAGAAAAGCAACTAGGTAATCTTTCGTTGTGCGGGGTTCGGGGCCGTGGGTGTGGGGTCCGGTGCGGCGGCCACCGGTGCGGCGGCCGCCGTCGCCAGCAGCTTCAGTGCCAGCGCCCGGTTGCGCCGAGCGGTCCGCAACGCGTCCCAGGTCAGCAGCGACAGTGCCAGCCAGACCAGGGCGAACCCGGCCCACCGCTCGGGCGGCATCGACTCGTGGAAGTAGAGGACGCCCAGCCCGAACTGGAAGACCGGGGCCAGATACTGGAGCAGCCCCAGTGTGGACAGCGGCACCCGGACCGCCGCCGCGCCGAAGCAGATCAGCGGGATCGCCGTGACGATGCCCGTCGCGGCGAGCAGGGATCCGTGCCCCGCGCCCCCGGCCGTGAACGTCGACTCGCCGGTGGCGGCCAGCCAGAGCAGGAAGCCGAGCGCGGGCACGAACAGCACGGCGGTCTCGGCGGCCAGGGACTCCAGGCCGCCCATGTTCACCTTCTTCTTCACCAGGCCGTACGTGGCGAAGGAGAACGCCAGCACCAGCGAGACCCAGGGGGGCTTGCCGTGGCCGATCGCCAGGACGAGGACGGCGACCAGGCCCGTGGCGACCGCGGTCCACTGCGCCGGGCGCAGCCGTTCGCCCAGCAGCAGGACGCCCATGGCGATGGTGACCAGCGGATTGATGAAGTAGCCGAGCGAGGCCTCGACGACCTGGCCGTTGTTCACGGCCCAGATGTAGAGGCCCCAGTTGACGGTGATGGTCGCCGCCGCGACCGATATGAGGCCCAGCCTGCGCGGATCGCGGGCCAGCTCGCCGACCCAGGCCCAGCGGCGTACGACCAGCAGGGCGACGGCGACGACGCCGAGCGACCAGACCATCCGGTGGGCGAGGATCTCGATCGCCCCGGACGGCTTCAGTAGCGGCCAGAAGAGGGGGACGATGCCCCACATCCCGTATGCGCCGACTCCGTACAGCAGGCCCGCCCGCTGTTCGTTCTTGCCCTCCACGCGCCCTCCCGGACCACCCTCGCCGGCGGATCCGCCGACGGCACGACGGTAACGCCGGAAGGGCTTCGTGTCATAGCCGTCTCACGGAAACACTCATGACAGTGCTGTGTGCGGCGGGGTGGGGCGGGGGCGCGTCGGGGCTCAGGCGGCGGACAGGGCGGCGCGCACGGTCTCGGCGAGAGGTGTCGTCGGGCGACCGATGAGCCGGGCGAGGTCGCCGCTCGTCCCCGCGAGCCGCCCGCGCCCGATCGCCTCGTCCACATCGGCGAGGATCGCCGCGAAGCCCTCGGGCAGTCCCGCGCCGACCAGGATCTCCTGGTGCGCGGCGGCCGGCACGTTGTTGTACGCGATCTCCTCGCCGGTCAGCTCCGACAGCAGCGCGGCGTACTCGGTGAGCGACCAGGCGGTGTCGCCGCTCAGCTCGTAGGCGGTGTTGAGGTGGCCGTCGCCGGTCAGTACGGCAGCTGCCGCGGCGGCGTAGTCGGCCCGGGCGGCGGAGGCGACGCGGCCCTCGCCCGCGTTGGAGACGACCGCGCGGTGTGCCAGGACCGGGGCCAGGTTGGCGGTGTAGTTCTCCGTGTACCAGCCGTTGCGCAGGAAGGTGTACGGCAGTCCGGAGTCGAGGATCAGCTGCTCGGTGGCCCTGTGCTCGTCGGCCAGCGTGAAGTCCGCGTCCGGTCCGCCGAGGATGCCGGTGTAGGCGAGCCGGGCGACGCCCGCCGCCTTCGCCGCGTCGATGACTGCAGCGTGCTGTGACACCCGTCGGCCCACCTCGCTGCCGGAGATCAGCAGCACCCGGTCACCGGTCCGGAAGGCTCCGGCGAGGGTCTCGGGGCGGCTGTAGTCCGCGATGCGCAGCTCCACGCCCCGGGCGGCGAGCGCGGCGGCCTTCTCCTTGTCGCGCACCACCGCGACGACGTCGCCGGTCGGGACCGTGGCCAGCAGGGCGTCGACGACGAGGCGGCCGAGTGCGCCAGTGGCTCCGGTGACAACGATGCTCATGGGGGGCTCCAGTCTCAGGTGTCTCAGGTGTCTCAGGTATCTCGGGCCCCTGATGTCTCGCGGGGACCGTTCCCGATCGAGGCTACGTCGGACACTAACCAGGAGAAAGTACCCACTTTGAAGTAAGGTACTGGTATGGGAGTTAGCGCAAGGAGTGCGGAGACGTCATCCATCGACTCGGGGGCCGGTCCGCAGGGCCTGCCGAAGCCGGTCCAGGACGTCAACCAGCCGATGTGTCCGTCCCGGCTGGTGCTGGAGCATGTGACGAGCCGCTGGGGCGTTCTCGTCCTGGCGGCCCTGCTGGAGCGTTCTTACCGTTTCAGCGAGCTGCGCCGCACGATCGGCGGCGTGAGCGAGAAGATGCTGGCCCAGACCCTCCAGACGCTGGAGCGCGACGGCTTCGTCCACCGGGACGCGAAACCGGTGATCCCGCCCCGGGTGGACTACTCGCTGACGCCGCTCGGTACCGAGGCCGCCGAGCAGGTGTGGGCGCTCGCCCGCTGGACCGAACGCCAGGTGGACGTGGTGCAGGCGGCACGCGAGGCATACGACGAGGCCCGGGCCTGACCCCCGTGGGGGATCCGGCCCGGGCCCCGGGCGGTGCGCGTACGGTCCTCGCTCGGCCTCGGCCTCGGCCTCGGCTTTGGCCTCAGCCTCGGCCTCAGCCGATGACCGTCCAGGTGTCGTTGCCCGCGAGGAGCGAGCCGAGGTCGCCCTTGCCGTCGCGCTCGACGGCGGCGTCCAGCTGGTCCGACATCAGCGTGTCGTAGACGGGCCGTTCGACGCTGCGCAGCACCCCGATGGGGGTGTGGTGCAGGGTGTCCGCGTCGGCGAGCCGGGACAGGGCGAACGCCGTCGTGGGCGATTCCGCGTGGGCGTCGTGGACGAGGACCTGCGAGCGGTTCTCCTCCGTGATGGCCACGACCTTGAGATCACCAGTGGCCGGATCGCGGACGACACCCTTGGGATCCTGGGATCCGAAGAGGATCGGCTGCCCGTGTTCGAGGCGGATGACGGCCTCGGCGGCCTGTTCCTTGTCCTTGAGGACCTCGAAAGCGCCGTCGTTGAAGATGTTGCAGTTCTGGTAGATCTCCACCAGCGCCGTGCCGGAGTGCTCGGCGGCCGCGCGCAGCACGCTCGTGAGGTGCTTGCGGTCGGAGTCGACCGTCCGCGCCACGAACGTGGCCTCCGCGCCGATGGCGAGGGACACCGGGTTGAAGGGCGCGTCGAGCGAACCCATCGGCGTCGACTTGGTGATCTTGCCCAGCTCGGAGGTGGGGCTGTACTGGCCCTTCGTCAGCCCGTAGATCCGGTTGTTGAACAGGAGGATCTTGAGGTTGACGTTGCGGCGCAGGGCGTGGATGAGGTGGTTGCCGCCGATGGAGAGCGCGTCGCCGTCACCGGTGACCACCCACACCGACAGGTCGCGGCGGGAGGTGGCGAGCCCGGTCGCGATGGACGGGGCGCGGCCGTGGATGGAGTGCATCCCGTACGTGTTCATGTAGTACGGGAAGCGGGAGGAGCAGCCGATACCGGAGACGAAGGTGATGTTCTCCTTCGCGAGACCCAGCTCAGGCATGAACCCCTGGACGGCGGCGAGGACCGCGTAGTCGCCGCAGCCGGGGCACCAGCGCACTTCCTGGTCGGACTTGAAGTCCTTCATGGACTGCTTCGCCTCGGCCTTGGGCACCAGCTGCAGCAGTTCGTTGTGCCGCAGTTCGTCGGTGTCAGGCATCGATGGCCTCCTTGAGAGCCGTGGCGAGCTGCTCTGCCTTGAACGGCATTCCGTTGACCTGGTTGTAGCTGTGGGCGTCCACCAGATACTTGGCCCTCAGCAGCATCGCGAGCTGGCCGAGGTTCATCTCCGGCACGACGACCTTGTCGTAGCGTTTCAGCACCTCGCCGAGATTCTTCGGGAAGGGGTTGAGGTGGCGCAGATGGGCCTGGGCGATGGGCGCCCCCGCGGCGCGCAGCCGGCGCACGGCGGCGGTGATCGGCCCGTACGTCGACCCCCAGCCGAGCACCAGCGTGGCCGCCCCGGCCGGGTCGTCGACCTGGAGGTCGGGAACCTCGATGCCGTCGATCTTCGCCTGGCGCGTCCGGACCATGAAGTCGTGGTTGGCCGGGTCGTAGGAGATGTTGCCGGTGCCGTCCTGCTTCTCGATCCCGCCGATGCGGTGTTCGAGGCCGGCCGTCCCGGGAATGGCCCAGGGGCGGGCCAGGGTCTGCGGGTCGCGCTTGTAGGGCCAGAAGACCTCGGTGCCGTCGGCCAGGGTGTGGTTCGGACCGGTGGCGAAGGAGGTCTTCAGATCGGGCAGGGTCGACGTCTCCGGGATGCGCCAGGGCTCGGAGCCGTTGGCGAGGTAACCATCGGAGAGCAGGAAGACCGGTGTCCGGTACGTCAGGGCGATCCGGGCCGCGTCGATCGCGGCGTCGAAGCAGTCGGCCGGAGTCTGCGGGGCCACGATCGGGACCGGGGCCTCGCCGTTGCGCCCGAACATCGCCTGGAGCAGATCGGCCTGCTCGGTCTTGGTCGGCAGCCCGGTGGACGGTCCACCGCGCTGGATGTCGATGATCAGCAGCGGCAGCTCCAGGGAGACCGCGAGACCGATCGTCTCCGACTTCAGCGCCACACCCGGCCCGGACGTCGTCGTGATACCCAGCGCTCCGCCGAACGCCGCACCGAGCGCCGCACCGATCCCGGCGATCTCGTCCTCGGCCTGGAAGGTCCGCACACCGAAGTTCTTGTGCCGCGACAGCTCGTGCAGGATGTCCGAGGCCGGGGTGATCGGATACGACCCCAGGTAGAGCGGCAGGTCCGCGAGCTGCCCGGCGGCGATCAGGCCGTAGGACAGGGCGAGGTTCCCCGAGATGTTGCGGTAGGTGCCGGTGGGGAAGGCGTGCGACGCCGGGGCGACCTCGTAGGAGACCGCGAAGTCCTCGGTCGTCTCGCCGAAATTCCACCCGGCCCGGAAGGCGGCCACGTTCGCCTCGGCGATCTGCGGCTTCTTCGCGAACTTCTGCCGCAGGAACGTCTCCGTTCCCTCGGTCGGCCGGTGGTACATCCACGACAGCAGACCCAGCGCGAACATGTTCTTGGACCGCTCGGCCTCCTTGCGGGGGAGCCCGAACTCCTTCAGCGCCTCCAGCGTCAGCGTCGTCAGCGGCACCGGATGGACGTTGTAGGCCTCCAGCGAACCGTCCTCCAGCGGACTGGTCGCATACCCCACCTTCGCCATCGGCCGCTTGGTGAACTCGTCGGTGTTCACAATGATTTCCGCGCCACGCGGTACGTCGTCGATGTTCGCCTTCAGCGCGGCGGGGTTCATCGCGACCAGGACGTTGGGGGCGTCGCCCGGGGTCAGAATGTCATGATCGGCAAAGTGGAGCTGGAAGGAAGAGACTCCCGGCAGGGTGCCTGCGGGGGCCCGGATCTCGGCCGGGAAGTTCGGCAGGGTGGAGAGATCGTTGCCGAAGGAAGCGGTCTCCGAGGTGAACCGGTCACCCGTGAGCTGCATGCCGTCACCCGAGTCGCCCGCGAAACGGATGATCACTCGGTCCAGGCGACGGACCTCCTTCCCGTCGCCGCCCGTGGTTCCCGTCGTACCTGACAGGGGGGCTCGCTGACCCCCGAGGGCGGCGTCATTGGCCTCATCGGCCTTCTCTGCCGCGCTACTGACCTGGCTCGTCACTGAACTGGACCTCCCTTGGGGCGGCGGTTCGGAATCGTCCGGCCAGCCGGCGACCCCAGAGGCCACCTTACGTCTGCGTAGGTGGCCTTCCAGGGACCGATCATATGGTGGACGCTGTTTTGAGACAGCTATTGGTAAGGTTTGTCACCTTTTGCAAGCCCCCCGATCGTGGGGTGGACGCGACTGCACCCTGGGTCTTTGGTCCTAGGCCCCCTTGGCTTCCCTTTGTTCCTCTCCTGGTCCTCCTGGTCCTCCTGTGGCTCTCTTCCTCGATCAGAGGTGCCCGTCCGGCGCCCGTCGGACACTCCCGGGTCCGCGCAATGCCCCCGGAGCGCTCCCGGAGCGCTTTCGGAGTGTGGCCACCGGGGCTCGCCCGGAGCCCGCGCCCCGCCTCCGGCTCCTCAGATACTTGACGCCGTGTCAGATCGTTAGGAATTCAGGTAGGTCAGCACGGCGAGGACGCGCCGGTGGTCCCCGTCGCTGGGCGAGAGACCCAGCTTCAGGAAGATGTTGCTGACGTGCTTCTCGACCGCTCCGTCGCTCACCACGAGCTGCCGGGCGACGGCAGAGTTCGTCCGGCCCTCGGCCATCAGGCCGAGGACCTCCCGCTCGCGTGGGGTCAGCCTGGCCAGCACGTCCTGCTTCCGGCTGCGGCCCAGCAGCTGCGCCACCACTTCCGGGTCCAGCGCCGTCCCTCCCTGCGCCACCCGGACGACGGCGTCCACGAACTCGCGGACCTCGGCCACCCGGTCCTTCAGCAGATACCCCACCCCGCGGCTGCTGCCCGCCAGCAGCTCGGTGGCGTACTGCTCCTCCACGTATTGGGAGAGGACCAGCACCCCGATGTCCGGGTAGTCCTTCCGCAGCCGCACCGCCGCGCGCACTCCCTCGTCGGTGTGCGTCGGCGGCATCCGCACATCGGCGACCACCACATCGGGAAGCGCCTGCCGGCCGTCGAGCTCCGCCACGGTCTTGAGCAGCGCCTCCGCGTCCCCGACCCCCGCGACCACGTCGTGCCCGAGATCGGTGAGCAGACGGGTGAGCCCCTCCCGGAGCAGGACCGAATCCTCGGCGATGACCACGCGCACCCTGTTCTCCACGTTCTCCACGACTGCGAGTCCCCCACTGTTCCGAATATGCCGCGTTCCCCGCGACCCCGCACGCACCACGCCCGGCCACCGCGCACCGCGCCCCGACCGCTCAAGCATCCCAGGCCCCGGACACGGATGGGGGACCTGTGGATAACCCGCGCGGACCGGGCGTAGAGCCGTGCGAGGACCCGAGGACCCGAGGCCCCCGCCGCTCGCCCCGGACTCACGGCCGTACGCCCTGGACGCTCACGGCTGCATGCCCCCCGGGGGCCCCGGATGCGCACGCCCGTACACCCCATTGCCGGACCGAGGGGGCCGGGCGACGGGGCGTACGTACGCGGAGGGGGAGAAGGGGCCGAAGAGGAAAGAGGGCGAGGGCGAGGGGGGAGGGGGAGGAGTGGGGCGGAGGCGCGTTCCGGTCAGCCGCGCCAGGGCAGCTCGGCCGTGACCGTGGTCGGGCCACCGGCCGGGGAGTCGACCACAAGGACCCCGTCCACGGCGTCCAGCCGCTCCGTCAACCCGGCCAGGCCGCCGCCCGAGGCCGACGACGCACCGCCCCGGCCGTTGTCCGTGACCTGGAGCATCAGCCGGTCGGCCGCCCGCCACACGTCGACCGTGGCCCGGGTCGCCCGGGCGTGCTTGCTGACGTTCTGGAGCAGCTCCGAGACGGTGAAGTACGCCATGCCCTCGATCGCCTGCGCGGGCCGCGAGTCCAGGTCCACCTCGACCGTCACGGGCACGGTGCAGCGGGAGGCGATGGCGGAGAGCGCGGCGTCCAGGCCCCGGTCGGTGAGGACGGCGGGGTGGATCCCGCGGGCCAGGTCGCGCAGCTCCTGGAGGGCGACCTTGATCTCGCCGTGTGCCTCGTCGACCATGCGGGCCGCGGCTTCGGGGTCGTCGGTGAGCTTCTCCTTGGCGAGGCCGAGCCCCATGGCGAGGGCGACCAGGCGGGCCTGTGCGCCGTCGTGCAGGTCGCGCTCGATCCGGCGAAGGTCGGCGGCGGCGGTGTCCACGACCACGCCCCGGTCCGACTCCAGCTCGGAGACCCGGGTGGCCAGCCGGGACGGGCCCAGCAGACCGGTGACCATCAGCCGGTCCACCGTCAGTAGACCCCGCACGATCCACGGCGCCGCCATCACCAGCACCAGGCCTATGGCCCCGGTCACCGCCAGCTCGGCGGGCGAGTCCAGATACTCCTGGTGGGTCCTGTCCCCGTACAGCTGGAGGCCGTCCTGCCCACCGAACACCGGGAAGAGCCAGAACCACAGCGGGTACGTCAGCGCCGCCAGGCCGTACGTCCAGAACGAGATCGCGACGACGAACGTGAACGTCGCCCACGGGAAGTGCAGCAGTGTGTACAGCAGATGCCGCCAGGACACCCCGCTCTTGAGGACCGCGCCCATCCAGGACATCGGGCCGCCGGTCTCTCCCCGCACCCGCTCCGGATCCGCCACCTCCACCCGCAGCAGCCCGCGCGCCCGGTGCCGCTCCAGCGCGCCGAAGCCCCGGAAGACGGCGAGACCGACCGCGAGGACCGGTATCCCGATGAAGGTGACCAGCAGACCCGCGCTCATCGAGGTCATGGTGACCGCGAAGACGAACGCCACCGTGCTGAGCGGGAAGCTCAGCAGCGCGTAGAGGAGCTCGCGCCAGGTACGGGCCTCCAGGGGCGCTCGCAGCGGCGCCGGGAGGAAGTGCTTCGCCGGGGTCCTCGCCCCGAAGCCGGGGCCGGAACCCTGATGTTCCCGGTCCCGCGTGTCCGGTCCGTATGCCGTGGCCATGAGTCCCCGTCCGTCTCTGTCTCAGTCTCTCAGTGGGCTGTGCGTGGGGTGTGCGCCGCCATGACGCGGAGGCGGCCCGTCACCACGGACCGTTCTCCCTCAAGGGTGCTGGCCGACGGCTTTCCGCACCATGAGGACCCTCTCCGTATTCGACCGGGGGTTTTCCCCACCTCACCCGGGGGCGGCCGGGCAGGCCGGGCCGAGGCCCCACCCGGGGGCGGCCCGGGGCGTCCGGGGCCACCTCCGGGGCCCGCGGACAGCAGGGCAGCCGGTCAGGCCGCAGCCCGGTCGCGCCAGGGCAGCTCGGCGGTGACGGTCGTCGGCCCGCCTTCCGGCGAGTCCAGGACGAACACCCCGTCGACCGCGTCGAGCCGTTCGGTGAGCCCAGCCAGCCCCGTACCACCGTCCATCCGGGCCCCGCCCCCGCCGTCGTCCGTGACCTGGAGCATCAGCCGGTCGCCCGAACGCCACACGTCGACGGAGGCCGACCCCGCTCCGCTGTGCTTGCTGACGTTCTGGAGCAGCTCCGAGACGGTGAAGTACGCGATGCCCTCGATCGCCTCCGCAGGACGCCCCCGAAGCCCCACCGACACCTTGACCGGAACCGTGCAGCGGGAGGCGATGGCGGAGAGCGCGGCGTCCAGGCCCCGGTCGGTGAGGACGGCGGGGTGGATCCCGCGGGCCAGGTCGCGCAGCTCCTGGAGGGCGACCTTGATCTCGCCGTGTGCCTCGTCGACCATGCGGGCCGCGGCTTCGGGGTCGTCGGTGAGCTTCTCCTTGGCGAGGCCGAGCCCCATGGCGAGGGCGACCAGGCGGGCCTGTGCGCCGTCGTGCAGGTCGCGCTCGATCCGGCGAAGGTCGGCGGCGGCGGTGTCCACGACCACACCCCGGTCCGACTCCAGCTCGGCGATGCGCCGCTCCAGCTCGTCCGAGGGCGACAGCAGCCCGCGCGCCATCGCCCGGTCAACCGCCGTCAGCCCCCGCGTGATGAACGGCAGCACCGGCCACAGGACGAACAGGCTCACCAGAGTCACCGCGAACGTCAGCACCCCCCACGGCAGTCGGATGAACCCGTACAGCAACGCCCGCCAGCCCACCGGGTCCCTCAGCCCCGCCCAGAGCCGGACGAAGAACCCCTGGCCCCGGTGGCCGCGCGCCAGCGGACTCGGCTCCTCGACCCGTGCACCGAGCATCCCCCGCGCCCGCCGCCGCTCCAGCCGGCCCAGCAGCCGGGAGCCCTGGAGCCCGCCGACCAGCAGCGGCAGACCGATCACCGTGACGGAGAGCCCGGCGCCGACGGCGACCACAAGGACCGTGTAGACGAACCCGACGACGGCCAACGGCAGATTGGCGAGGAGATACGCGACCTCCCGCCAGGTCCACCGGTCGAGGGCGAAGCGGGCGGGCGGCAGCCGGTCTGGGTCCGGCACGGATGGGCTCATGGTCATACCCCCAGCCTGCCGGGCCGCCCCCGCGCACACCATGGGGCTCATGGGTGGGGTGAAGTAGGGATAACCCCACCCGATGCCCGACGCGGCTGCTTACACCCCGTTTAACAGGCCCTAGACTCCCGTGCGTACAGAATCAGGTACGCGGGACAGATACGGACAACGAAGGAGCAAGGGGCGGACGTGGCCGACGTGACCGGCGTGACCGGCGCTACGGACGTGACCGGCGCGGCAGGCGTGGCGGACGCGGCAGGAATGACCGGAGTGTCTGGCGGTCCGGTGGGCGGACCCACCGCACTCGCCTCGGAGTACTTCCAGAGCTACTCGGTCATCGGCCTGCTCGCCCTGGTCGGCGTCCTGTTCGTCGCCGTGGCCTTCGGAGGCGGGCGACTGCTGCGCCCCGTCGTCCCCACCCCGGAGAAGCTCCTCACCTACGAATGCGGCGTCGACCCGGTCGGCGAGGGCTGGGCGCACACCCAGGTCCGCTACTACGTCTACGCGTTCCTCTACGTGATCTTCGCGGTCGACTCCATCTTCCTGTTCCCGTGGGCCACGGTGTTCGCGGCGCCCGGATACGGGGCGACGACCCTGGTCGAAATGTTCATCTTCCTCGGCTTCCTGGCCGTGGGACTGCTCTACGCATGGAAGAAGGGCGTCCTCGCATGGGCCTGACGAGCCGGCCGACCCCCGAGTCCCAGCAGCCCGCGCCCGCGCCCCCGCCCCCGTCCGACCCGGTCCTCCTCCCCGAGCCGAAGCGCCTCGGCGTGCTCTCCCGGCTCGCACCGGAACCGATGAAGGTCGTCCTCAACTGGGGCCGCCGCTACAGCCTCTGGGTCTTCAACTTCGGACTGGCCTGCTGCGCCATCGAGTTCATCGCCGCGTCCATGGCGCGCCACGACTTCATCAGGCTGGGCGTGATCCCGTTCGCGCCCGGTCCCCGGCAGGCCGACCTCATGATCGTGTCCGGCACGGTGACGGACAAGATGGCCCCGGCCGTGAAGCGGCTGTACGAGCAGATGCCCGAACCGAAGTACGTCATCTCCTTCGGCGCCTGCTCCAACTGCGGCGGCCCCTACTGGGACTCGTACTCCGTCACCAAGGGCGTCGACCAGATCATCCCCGTCGATGTGTACGTACCCGGCTGCCCGCCCCGGCCCGAGGCGCTGCTCCAGGGCGTTCTCAAGCTCCAGGAGAAGATCGCGCGCGAATCCCTCGCCGAGCGGTACGCCTCCGGGGCGACTGCCGGCGGCCCGTCCACCGAGGCCCTGCGCAGCGGGCTGGTCGCCGCGCCGACTCCGACTCCGGCCTCGGCACAGACTTCGACGCCGGCCTCGACAGAGACCGCGACGCCGGGGGAGGGGCAGCGATGAGCGAACCCGACCGGTACGCCGAAACCGCGGCCGAGGCCTACGACCGGCTGCCGGACGCGGTCACCGATCTTTTCGGCGGCGAGGCCACGGCGGAGTCGGCGTACGACCTGCTGACCGTCGACGTTCCCGCCACCGCCTGGCTCACCGCGCTGCGGACCGCCCGCGACGAGCTCGGGTGCAGCTACTTCGACTGGCTCAGTGCCGTGGACGAACCGGGCACCGGCTTCCGCGTCTGCGTCCATGTCGCGGCCCTGGGCACGGGTAGAGTGCGGCGGCTGATGGTACGGACGACCGTGCCGCACGACGCGGCGGTCCTGCCCAGCGCCATCGACGTCTACGCGGGCGCCGCGTGGCACGAGCGTGAGACGCACGAGATGTTCGGTGTCGCGTTCGAGGGCCACCCCCATCTCGTACCGCTGCTCCTGCCGGAAGGCTTCGAGGGCCACCCGCTGTGCAAGGACTTCGTCCTGGCCGCGCGCGTCGCCAAGGCCTGGCCCGGGGCGAAGGAACCGGGGGAGCCGGCGGAGGGCCACACCGGTCCCAAGCGTCGCGCGATGCTCCCGCCCGGGGTCCCCGACCCGAACG
>NZ_NEUE01000165.1 GCF_002910905.1 Streptomyces sp. SM11
AGGGGGCGATCTTGCAGTCGTGCTCGGTGAGCGTTCTGCAGATCGGCTCGACCCCGCCGAAGCGGTCCCGGTGCTCGTCGATGAACGCTACGAGCGTGTGTGTGGCCGGTCGAGCTCGGCCGCGAAGAAACTCGCCGCCGCCTTCAGGATCTCGTTCGCCCGCTTCAGCTCGGCGACCTCCTTCTTCAGCGCCTTGAGCTGGGCCGATTCCTCCGTCGTCGTCCCCGGCCGTGTCCCCGCGTCGATCTCGTGCTGCTTGATCCAGTTCCGCAGCGTCTCGCGGGAGCCGATACCGAGCTTCTCCGCGACCGCCTGCAGGGCGGCCGTCTCGGTCGGGTAGTCGCCGCGCACCTCGGCGGCCATGCGCACCGCACGACGGCGGAGCTCAAGCGGATAACGGGAAGGTCGTGCCATGACTCGATCCTTTCATGAAATCGAGTCTCTATTCGACACGGGGCGGTTCAGTTTCGTCGACCCCAGAGCCGGTGGTCGCCCGGCTGCGGCCCGGTAACACGGGCAGCACAACACGCCACCGACCGAGGCGACAGTCTCTGCGCACTCTCTGATTCACGCGGGGCGCACGCCCCCTTACTCCTATCGGGTGACCAACTCGCGGCGACGATTGCGGCAAGATCGAAGTGAGGTGTTCTTGCCGCACGAGTCCTTCTCATTCATGCCCATCGAGCAGCCCGCACGAGGGGCCTCCCTCTGCGAGAGCGGCAATCCAGGGTCTTCTCGCGCAGCACCAAGGGGCGCCCCCTGGGCGGGAGCGCGTCTGTGCGCAGGTCACCCATTGCACGGTCAATTGGATACATACCGAGGAGTATTGCTATGGCGTTGACATCGGCAACGGTTGCGGCTCAGTTGGAGGCTGCGAGCAAGGTCGGAGATCCTGCGGCTGACGCGCTGGTGACCGACCTCCTCAAGAACAGGGAGGTCGACGGGATCAACGCCCTGTTCCGGACGATCGGAACGCTCAAGCCCGACACGGATTTGTCGCGGCTTCCCGATCGGCTGGCCCAGTTCCTGCGGGAGGCAGCCACCCCGCCGCCGGACTGGAGCGAGGCAGACGTCAAGGCCGCCGAGGGCTTCTTCGCCCACCACCACGGCACCGCCTCGATGCTGCAGGGCACCGTGGGGCTCATCGGCACCTACCTCGCACCCACCGGGGCATTCACTCTGCGCTCCACCGGCCGGCTGGGAGGTGTTGAGGGACCGGGCCGAAGGCTGTCGCAGTCCTCCCGGTTGTTCCTCGACATGGGCAACAAGAACGCCATGCGCGACGGGACCCTGGCCGCCACCGTCACGAAGGTGCGCCTCGTGCACGCCTCGGTCAGGCAACTGCACAAGCAGAGCGGCCAATGGGACTACGACAAGTGGGGCGAGCCCGTCTCCCAGAAATACACCACCGGCGCTGCCTGCGTCTTCAGCACCCAGATCCTGCAGGGCATGAGGAATCTCGGCATCGATGTCTCCGGCGACGACGCCCGCGGCTTCATGTGCGCCTGGCACTACGTCAACCACTACCTCGGCACGCCGGAGAAGTGGCAGCTGCCCAAGGACGCGGACGAGGCAGAGCGGCTGTGGAACCAGGAGCGGGAGACGGAGTGGAAGAGGACTGACGACGGTGTCTTCATGACCGCCCAGGCCATCAAGTTCTACCGCGACCTTCTGAAGCCCGGCGCCAGTGACGCCTACATCGCGCTGACCCGCGTTGCGCTCACCGACAAGTACGCGGACATGGCCGGCTTGCCCAAGAGCCCCCTCGACCTCGCGGGCAAGCCGCTCGCCGCAGGCCACGGCCTCGTCAGCGGAACGGCCGGCGGCCTCTTCGGCGGAGCCGCCCAGCGGACCGTCGGTGTCAACCCCTACAAGGACCTCCTTGGAGTCGCCTCGAAGGCGTTCAACGAGATCGAGCAGTACGCACTCACCCACGACCAGGACGACCAGCCTCAGATGCACCAGGAACTCAACGACAACCGCTGACCCCCGGCTCCCACCCTCCCAATAGAACCGCCAAGCACACTGGAGCACCGTGCGCTTGGCGGCTGCGGCTCCTCACGTGCCCCAGTTCAGCTCAACACGCTGAACTTGACAGAGAAGGCCAAGCCCGCCGGCAGTGTGTACCCGTTCGGCAGCCGGACCGTGTGGCGCAAGATCCGGCACGCGGACACCACCGACGCGCGGGTGGCCGGCTCCGTCGGCCCCCGCCGCCGCCCGCGCCGTCTCGCGCTTCTCCCGGCCGGGGAGGACCGGCCCCGCTTGTCGGCGCCGCTGGACGCGGTCCTGGCCGCCCGGCTGGGCGCGCTCCTGGCCGACGCCCCCGAGGCGGGTGAGCACCGCACCGAGACGGGCGAGACGTACACCGCGCTCGCCACCGACCTCGTGGTCGAGGTGCTCGCCGGGACGGGCCGCCACGGCACGCTGACCGTCGTACGGGCCCGCTGACCCCCCGGCCCGCCCGCCCAGGGCCCGGCAGGGCGCAGCAGGGGGTCGGGCAGGCGCGGCCGGGACGGGCGCAGCAGGGGTTCATAGAAGGGGGCGGGGGCCTGGCGGCCCGGGGCGCGGCGGTGCTGTCACCGGCTGGGATTCTGTCCTGATAGGAAGCCTGCTCAAGCGGCCGTGATCGCGGCGGCCGGTCCGACCGTGCCTGGCCCGTAGCGCTTGTTGATGGCGTCAAGGATCGGCTCGACACCCACTCGCGCTTCGCGTACAGGATCGAAGGTCAGCTGCGTTGGAGCCTGCGCGCGGTCGACGGCCTCAGCGGTCAGCGAGAGCCGCCTGATCCGGGCGCGCTGCAGTCCGAAGCCATCCAGGACCGCGTAGACGGCCTGGCGCACATCATCGGTGTGCGCGGAGGCCGCTGGCAGGGTCCGGCTCTTCGCCAGGTCGCGCCGGTCGGCCGTGCGGACCGTGACGGTGATCGTGCGCGTGGCTTGTCCGCGGGAGCGGAGCCGGGCGGCGACATCTGTGGCCAGCCGCAGCGCGGTGGCGCGCAGGCCGGGCCCGTCGAGGACATCGCTGGGGAAGTCCGCCCGCGCGCTGGTCGACGACATTACGCGGCCGACTGTGACGGGACGGCGGTCGATACCACGGGCGCGTTCTTGGAGAGCCGTCCCCGGCCGGCCGAGGACCCGCGTCACTGTGGCGGTGGGCAGCTCGGCGAGCCGGCCGACGGTGTCGACGCCCAGCTGCCGGAGCTGGATCACCTGGGCGCGGCGGATTCCGTACAGGTCGTCAATCGCCCGCGGACCGAGGAACATGTCGACCTCTGCCGGCCTCACCTGCAGCAGTCCCTTGGCTCCGGCATGGGTGGCGGCCATGGCCGCCACTGACCAGGACGGGCCGATCCCCACAGCCGTGTCCAGGCCGTACAGGGCGAGAGCCTGGATCCGGACCCGGTGCGCAAGGTCGACCGGGGCAGCGTCGAACAGCCGCAGCGCGCCGGACATCTCCGCGATCGCAGCCGAGGGAGGCAGCGCCTGGACGACAGGTGTGAACCGACCGAGTACCTCCATCAGCTCCGGCAGCCCGTCCGGACGGTGAAGCCGGATGTGGAAGAGCACCTGCTGCCTCACGCCCGCCACCCCCTTCCCGCGACCACCAGCTCAGGAGGACCTGCGCTCGCGAACCCGCTGTTGTCCAAGGCCGGGAGGGCACGAGGAGCGGTGGGTTCCCTGCCGGGGCCGTGCGGGAATCGACGAACCCACTGGATTCGGTTCGGCCCGGCAGCGGCCGCCGCCCGGACACTGTGGTGCGCGGCGGCGCGGAGCTGGACGAGGCGGGCGATCTCGGCGGTGCGGTTCCAGAAGCGGAGGGCGCCGGTGACGTCGAGGACGGTGCTGTCGGGTTCGAGGAGCTGAACCTGTGGGGTGACCTGTTCCAGCAGGGGGCGCAGGTCTTCCAGGCGGGCGGGGTCGGGCAGTTCGAACCGCAGGTGGACGATATGCCGCGGCTGACGGGCGGTTGTGGTGGTCATCCGGCACTTCCGGGGGAGCGGTGGCCGAGGCGGCGGAGGTCGGCGGTGCGGGTGCCGGCGGGCTGGAGGTCGGCGTAGGGGTGGAGGCGGGCTCCGGCGGTGCCGTCGGTCAAGGTCCGGCCCCCGCTGCTCGGGGCTGGGCTGGTGGATCTGGCGGGGGTCGGGGCCGGGGTGGTGGTGCCGAGGAGGTCGAGGGCGGCCTGGGGGCCGTGGTCGCGGCGTGCGGTGGCGACCTGGTCGAGGTCCCAGGCCTGCTCGCCGACGACGGTGCGGCGCGGCCCGCGAGCGGTGACCGTGCCCCTCACCAGCAGGAGCCCGGAGTGGAAAACGGTGTGCGCGCACCGGTCGTGAGAATCCTGAAAGAACGCGAGATCGACCAGGCCGCTCCCATCCTCCAGCGTGACGAAGATGATCCTTTTCCCCGACGGGATCGGCGGGGTCTGGGTGGAGGCGCGGACTCCGGCGACCAAGACCTTCTGGCCCGGGTGCAGGGTGGACAGGTGTGCGGCGTCGGTCGCGCCGAGCTCCCGCAGCAGCCGGTGATGGTGGTCCATGAGGTGGTGGGTGACGTCGATGGACAGCACTTCCAGCTCGGCGTCGAGGGTCTCTCGGCCGGTCATCTCCGGCAGCCCGCTCGGCGTCGTCGTGACCAGCTCGCCGCCGATCGGGAGCTGACCTTCCCCGGCGCGCCGGGCGCGCTGGTGGCGGTGGAGTTCGGTGGCCTGGAGCAGGAGGTCGCGGCGGGTCAGGGTGCCGCGCAGCGTGTCCAGGGCGCCGATCCGGATGAGGTGCTGGACGGTGGGGAGCGCGGGGCGGGCCCGCTGCCAGAGGTCCTGGAGCGATGAGTACGGGCGGGAGGCGGCCAGCCGGGCCGCTTCGTCCTCGCCGATCCCCTTCACTCCGGACAGCGACAGCCGCACCCCCCACCCCTGCCCGGTCTCCACGACCCGGTACGCGGTGTCGGATTCGTTGACGTCGACCGGGAGAACCGGCACTCCGTGGCGGCGGGCATCGGAGACCAGGACGCGGGCGTCCCACATGCCGGGGTCGTGCTCCAGAACCCCCGCGTACAGGGCGGCGGGGTGGTGCGCCTTCAGCCACGCCGACTGCACCGCGGGCACCGCGAACGCGACCGCATGGGCGCGGCAGAAGCCGTACGCCCCGAACTCCTTGATCACCGACCACACCTCGTCGACGACCTCGGGGGTGTAGCGGCCGCTCGCGGCTGCGGCCCGCCGGAACCAGGTTTCGACGGCGGGGAGTCGGTCGGGGTCGGCGAGGGCGCGGCGGGCGACGTCGCCGGCGGCCCGGTCGCAGCCCGTCATCCGGGACAGGATCGCGATGATCTGCTCGTGCCAGATCACGACGCCGCCGGTGTCGTCGAGGATCGGTACGAGGTCGGGGTGCGGGTAGTGCGGGGCACCGCCGTGGCGGGCTGCGATGAACCGCGCCGGCATGCCCCCGGCGACCGGCCCGGGGCGGAACAGGGAGATGTCGGCGATGACGTCCTGGAGATGCCTCGGCTGGAGCCTGGAGAGCAGGTCAAGCTGCCCGGGTGACTCGATCTGGAAGCAGCCCAGGGTGTCGGCGGCGCGGATCAGTTCGAACGTGGCCTGGTCGTTGAGGTCGACGTGGTCGGGGCTGTCGAGGTCGAGCTGCCGCCCGGTCGTCCGGCGGATCTCGGCGACCGCGTGCGCCATTGCGGACTGCATCCGCACGCCGAGGACGTCGAGCTTCAGCAGGCCGAGCCCTTCGAGCTCGACGTCTTCCTTGTCGGCCTGGACCATCGGGTAGCCGCCCGGCGTCGGCTGCACCGGCACCCGGTCCAACAGAGTGGTGTTGGAGAGGATGACGCCGCAGGGGTGCATCGCGTACCCGCGGGGAAGGCCGTCGAGGCCTTCGGCGAGCTCCCACAACGGCCCGAACTCGTCCGCCCGTGCGGCCAGGTCCCGCAGCTCGGGCAGCTCGGCCAGGGCGGAGCGGATGTCGCGGGCCCTGATGTGGGGAAAGGCCTTTGCGATCTCGGCGATCTGCTGCGGCGGCATCCCGAGGGCGAGCCCGGTGTCCCGCAGGGCGTGCCGGGCCCGGTAGGTCTCCGGCATTCCCGTCACCGCGACCCGCTCGCGCCCGAACCGGGCAATGATCTTGTCGTAGACCTCCAGGCGGCGGGCGGACTCCACGTCCAGGTCGATGTCGGGCAGGCTCGTGCGCCGCTCGGACAGGAATCTCTCGAAGAGGAGCCGGTGTTCCAGCGGGTTGGCCGTCGCGACGAACAGTGCGTGGTTGACCATCGATCCGGCGCCGGAGCCTCGCGCTGCCACGCGGATACCCATCGACCGGGCGTCCGCGACGACCTGCGCCACCGCGAGGAAGTACCCCTCGTAGCCGAGGCGGGCGATCACGCCGAACTCGTACTCCAGCTGGACCGCGGCGCGTTTGTCGTGGTCCAGGCCGCAGGCGTTCATCCCGGCCTCGCACCGCTGCCGGAGCAGTCGCATCGCGTCCCCCGGCCCCGCGTCGGTGCCGACAGCCTCCGGCTCGGGGAAGTGCGGGCGGCCCATCCCGAGATCCGTCACCGGGTCGACGCGGCAGCTGTCGGCGGTCGCCTCGGTCTCGGCGAGCAGCGCGGACGCCCGCTCCGGCCCAGTGCCGGCGGCCTCCGCGATTCGCCAGGCGATCTTGACCATGGCCTCGGTGCCCTTGAGCCACCGCTCCCCGCCGTCCAGGGCCCGGGAATCGACCGGCCGCAGCAGGCGTGCGGAGTCCAGGACGTCTGCGATCCGGTGCTGGTCGGGGTCGGCGTAGCGGACCGCGTTCGACACGACCACCGGCACTTTGTGCTCGTCGCCGAGCTGGAGCGTGCGGGCGGCCAGGCGCAGGGAACCGGGGCCGGTGCCCTGCCGACCCAGCCACACCGCCTCCAGCCGCAACCCCGCCCCGGCGACCGACCGCCACGGCTCCAGCAGCCGCCCGGCCACGTCCGGACGCCCCGCGGACAGCGCCCGCACCGGCTCGGACACCGGCCCGAGCAACACCACCAGGTCCTCGCCCGTGACGTACTCCTGAAGCACCGGCCACCCCACCACCGGCACCCCGTCCACCGGTGCGGCGTGCGCGGCCGACACGATCCGGCACAACCGCGCCCACCCCGATGCGTTCCGCGCGAGCAGCGTGATCCGGTGCTCCGCCTCCAGCACGTGGGCCCCGCCCCGGACGGGGGTGCGCCGGCGGGGCGCTGGGCCGGGCGGTGTGTACGGGGCGACGGCGACCTCGACGCCGAAGACGGGCCGGACACCGGCGGCCGCGGCCGCGTGCGCGAACCGCACCGCCCCCGCGACGGTGTCCCGGTCGGTCAGCGCCAGGGTCCCGATGCCCCGCTCGGCGGCCCGGCGTACGAGATCGGCGGGCAGGGACCCGCCGTAGCGGGCCGAGTACCCGGACGAGACGTGGAGGTGCACTCCGCTCACGAAGCACCACCCGTCTCACACATCGAACAGTTCCAGCCATCCGGCTGGATACCACCAGAGTATTCGAACGAAGGTTCGAGCGCGATTCGAGAGAACCGACCCGCAGTACCGCCACCAGGACACATGCCCCGTAGCCGCCACGTAGCTCTCAGTGGCTCAGCGCACTTCACCTGCGGCGGAGACGCTCGGAATCCTGGCTGCCCTGGCGTCCGCAGGGCTCGGCTTCGAGTTCGTCAACCCGCTCGGCCCCGACGACATCGACGCTGAGTGCGCGCAGGAGGTGAGCAACGGGGTGCTTCTGTGGCTGATCGGAACAGAACGGAAAGACCTCCACTCCGTCGACCGCCCGCAGCTCCTCACCGCGAGGCTGAAACCGACGGAAAAGACTGGTTCAGGTCGTGCCTGCGATTCACAGCCGCCGCCTACGGCCGCAGCTCCGGGTTCCGGCAGGATCTTGCCGTCGAGGCTGCCGCGGCCCAGCGGGGTGCGCGACGAGCGGTTCGATCATCATGGTGGCGAGGGCCGGGTCACCGGCATCGCCTCAAGCCGGTTGGCCGAGAGGCCAGAGAGGGAGACCCGGTGGTCAATTCCGTGGTTGATGTGGTCGTCGACGTGGTCCCGTTGCTGATGTGACCGCTGATCGCGTGGGCCGGCTGGAACACGTTGCGCAGGCCGGACGAGATTCCCCATGTCGCGTCGGGCGGACCCCCGTGGACACGGCACTGCTGGTCGGTCGGTTTCGTGCTGCTCGGGGGCACGGTCACGGCCCTCGGCGGGTTCGGCCTCGCCGGACGCGAGGAGGCCTGGCTGGTGGGCCTAGCGCGCCTGATCGCCGTGGGGCTCGTCGTCCTGTCAGTGAGCGACTCTGTCGGGAATCTTGAGGACGGGGGTCACTTTCCCTGCCGCCACCACAGGGGTCGGGGCAGGTCGCGTGCGTCGAGGTACTGCTGGAACGCGGTGGGAGGGCGGGGACGGTAGGGGCTGTTGGCGGGTTCCTGAAGGCTGAGTCGCTCGACGTTGATCGCGAGTGCGGTCAGGATGTGTTGGACGTGGGTCTTGGCCCGTCCGCGGTAGCGGCACCGGCGGCCGTGGTGGCCGTCCGCGAATTCCTCGATGGTGCCCTCGGCCCCCGAGCGCCGCGCGTAGAGCCGGCGCCAGTCCGTGTCCTGCTGGTCGGCGCGGTTCTTGGCCTGGAGTTCGTGCAGGTGGCGGGCGGGAAAGTAGAGGCTGCGGAAGGGGCCTGGGGTGCATTTAGCCTGTTCGGGGCAGCGGCCGCACTGGCGGGCGTCGAACCGGACGGTGACCTTGGTCGGCGCTGCCACGGGGAGGTCCTGCCAGTTGCCGCTGACCTGTCCGTTGGGGCAGGTGACCTCGCGTCGGTCGAAGTCGATGATGAAGTTGTCCCTGCCGAAGCCGTCCCGGGCTCGGTGTTGCGGGCTGGTGTTGGGCGCGAGCGGTCCGATCAGGTCGACGCGGTGGAGGCGGGCGGCGGAGTCCATGCCGGCCACGGAGGTGTAGCCGCCGTCGACCAGGTGCTTCCCCGGCAGCAGACGCAACCTCCTGAGACGGGCGTGGATGCCGGGCAGTGCTTGGCTGTCCGCGCTGGAGACGACAGTGGCCACGTCGGTGATCAGGTTGACGTGCTTGTCATCGCAGGTCTCGGTCACGTGTACGAGGTAGCCGTTCCAGCGAGTGTCGCCGCGCATGGTGCAGCGGGCCTCGGTCTCGTACGGGGAGGTGATCCGGACTCGGGAGGGCGGCTGGCCGTCGCGCTTCGTGCGCGGCCGGAACCGGCCCTTGGCGTCCACCAGGAAGTGCTGCACCAGAATCGCCCGGAGCACCTTCGCCTGCGGCAAAACGGTGCCGCCGGGGAAGTGTGTGTCGAGATGGTGCAGCAGTTCGCGGGCGTCGTTGCCCGCCTGCTCGAGGCGGGCAACGGGGTGACTGGGCTGGGAGCATAAGCGCACCGGCCGCCCGTAGCGCGTCGCCCACTCGGCCGTGACCAGGTCATCCAGCAGCTCCGGCGCCTGGCGGGCCACCTCCTCCAGCGCGGCGCGGACCGCCTCGGTCACCAGCTCCAGACGGGTCAACTCCCGGGCAGCGGACAGGACGTGGGTGGAGTCGGTGCGCTGCGTGACGCGCCCCTTGAGTAGGCCGGCCCGCCGGATCCGGGTGAGCGCCAGGCCCAGCAGCCGGTCGGCACGGTCGCCTTCGGCCAGTCGGTCACGGAAGTCGGACAGGACACTGTGATGGAAGCCTGGGTCCTCCAGCTCCAGCCCGAGGGCGTACTTGAAGTCGATCCGGCAGCGCACCGCCTCAGCGGCCTGGCGGTCGGAGAGATTCATCGCGTACTGCAGCACGCAGACGGTGGCCAGCTGCGCGGGTGAGAGCCCGGGCCGGCCATCACGCGGGTACCAGGCGGCGAAGTCCTCATCGCTCCACAGACCGTCGAGGCGGTCACGGATCCACATCGCGGTGGTGCCCCGGGGGTTGCTGGCCCGGGCGACACGCACGGTCAGCGGCGGGATCTTGGCTCCGGAAGAGGGCTGGAGGGACAATACGGGCTCCTGAAGAACGCGGACGGCACGATCCACCGAGCCTGGCGCAGCACCACGATCGTTTGCTGCCCGTCCTCAAGATTCCCGACAGAGTCACTCA
>NZ_NEUE01000166.1 GCF_002910905.1 Streptomyces sp. SM11
AGCTTGAGATAAAACCTCAGGTCGCGCGGCGGTAGGTGTTCGAGTCCCCCACATGGGGAAACGCCGGACACGGCGACGGCCGCGCCGTGATCCTCGGGTTGTGAGACCAACGAAAACCGGCGCGACCGCCGCTGTCAGTGTGCCCGATCCCAGTGCCCGCAACGCGGCCTTGCGTGAACTCAAGGAGTTCCGCGTCGATGTCCGCTCCTGCCTCACGCGTTGGGGTGATGCGCTCTTCGAGATCACCGACGCGGTGCTGTGCAGCGAAGGCCCGGTACGCAACCTGGCCGAACTCAGCCTCGTGCCCGAACACGCCCGCTCCCACGGCTCCGTCCAGCGCGCCATGAACAACGGCCGTGTCGACTTCGAGCGCTTGAACTGGTCCTTCGCCCTGCACGACCTGCCGCGCGGCCCCGGCGGCGGCATCGTGCTCGCCGTGGACACCACGCCCTGGCTACGCCCGGACGCCGGCACCAGTGACCAGCGCACTTTCTGTCATACCTACGGCCGCGCCGAGGGCGCCCACGAGATGATCCCCGGCTGGTGCTACTCCGTTGTCGCCGCCCTGACCAGCGGCCCCACCTCCTGGACCGCACCCCTGGATGCCCGCCGCCTATGCCCGGGCGAACACCTCCAAGAGATCACCGCCCACCAGCTGCGCGGTGTCGTGAGCCGGATCGTCGCCCTCGGACGCTGGACCGCGGGCGACCCGCCGATCCGGATCGTGACCGACTGCGGCTACGACGGCCCCTACCTCGCCCACCAGCTCGCCGACCTGCCCGTCGAGGTCTGCGTACGCCTGCGCGGCGACCGCGTCCTCTATCAAGACGCGCCCCCAGGCGGAGGCGTCGGCGCGAAGGGCGGCCGGCCCCGGCGCCACGGCGAGCGCTTCGAGTTCCACAACCCCGACACCTGGCAACCACCCGCCCACGACACCGTCCGCAACCTCGACAAGTACGGGAACGTCCGTGTGCGCTGCTTCGAGCGCCTGCACCCCAAGCTCAACCGGCAGACGATCTGGCAGCACCACCCCGAACCCGAACTACCCATCCTCCCGGGCACGGTGATCCGCCTGGACGTCGACCGCCTGCCCTCCGGCGGCAGCCCGAAGCCCCTGTGGCTGTGGTGGTCACGCACCGGCGCGGACGCCGACCTCGCCGACAGCACATGGTCGTGCTTCCTGCGCAGATTTGATCTTGAGCACACCTTCCGCTATTGGAAGCAACACCTGGGCTGGACGAGCATCTGCCTGCGCTCTCCTGCCGCCGCCGATCGCTGGACCGCTCTCGTCCTGGCCGTCTACACCCAGCTACGCCTGGCCCGGCCCCTGACCGCCGACCTCAAGCGCCCCTGGGAGAAACCCCTGGCCGCCCACCAGCTCACACCCGGCCGCGTCCGCCGGGGGTTTCGTCAAGTTCGCAGATCACTGCCCGTCCTCACGAACGCGCCGAAACCCTCCCGTCCCGGCCCCGGCCGTCCGCCCGGCCGACGCAACACACGGAAGGCGCCAACCTACGAGGTCGGAAACGCCCTGCTCGGCACAGCAGATCAGACAGACAAGCGAGCAACCGAACAAGGACCCCGCTGACCACCCCAGGTTTTACGGCAAGCTGAGTGCGTTGTGGCAAAGGGAGTCCCTGTTCGATGAGCAGGGGCTCCCTTTGCCACAACGCACTCAGTCATGTCCGGCATAGCCCGAGCACATCCGCGGCGCCTTCAAGCATCCAAGGTGATGGAGCCGTCCGGAATCCACCCCTCGACGTAGCCGGCCATCAGGGTGCCGAGCTCTTGCGGGAACGCGGACGCGGGGTCGACCTCTGTGATGGGCCGCCACCGCCCGAAGTGTGAGAATGCCTCCGGTGCTTCTTCACGGGACAGCTTGAGGATGACGACCAGGTAGTCGCTGCGCCCCGATGCCGTCCCGGTGCTCAGCCGCCCGGTCACCGAGCTTCTACGCAGGGCCGACCGCCGGCCCCAGAGTCTCTGCCATCGGTGCACGGCACGCGCGTACGAGTGATGTGGCGGTACGTTGACACGCAGTGGCCACCAGACCGTCTGACCCGGCCGACGCTCCAGGAGGATCGTTCTCCTGTCGTGCGACAGGAGAACGATCAGCAGCGTGCGACTTACTTCCCGGACCGCCGGTTTCACGAGTGCGGGGGAAGCCCTGTCGTCAGGTGTCATACACGCCACCCTCACTCACCGATATAGGAATATCACTCTGGGTGTTCCATCCGGGTGGTGTGGGGCAGGATCTCCCCGTCAGGGCGTTCAGTGAACTAGATGCCGAGGTGGCCCAGTACGGACTTCTCCGCATCTAGTTCACTGAACGCCGCGACCTGGTCGGCCCGAGCAGGGCCGAGGGGCGCTCGCGTGCGGTGTGAACGCACCGGGCGTTCCTCGGTGCGGCTCGGACCGGCCCCGTATCCGGACCGAGGGTTGAATGGACGCGGTGTGGCCGGACCGGTTGGGCGTGGGTGACCGGGTCCGTCTCGACGGGCGGGAGCACACCGTCACCGGTGTGTACGGCAGGCTTCTGACGCTGACGGATGCGGTCGGGAGCGAGCGGCACGCGGACGTGGTGACGCTGCTGCGAAGCCGGGGCTTCTCGGTGCCGGAGCAGACGGCGCGTGCTCCCGGAGCTGGTCCGCCCCGGCCCGCGGGTGACGCGGCTGAGGGGGCGCGCTGGTGGCTTCCCCACGTTGTCGAGGTCCTGACCGGGCTGCCACCCGGAGCGCCGCCGGGTACGCGGCCGAGGCCCGATTTCGATCCGGCGCGGCGCACCCTGGGTGAGCGGGAGGAGGCGAAGTCCGAGGAGCTGCGGCGGGCGGGGCTGCGGGGCACTTCGGCCCGGACGGTCCGGCGCAAGCGGGCCCGGTACGAGGCGGAGGGGCTGGCCGGACTGGCTGACGGCCGGGCCGGGCGTAATGGAGGGCTGGGGGCTCGGTGGGACCCGCGGATCCTGGAGGCCATGCGCCAGGTGGTGTCGGAGCTGGCCGGGGAACGGCCGGGGGTAGAGTCGGTGCGCCGCCGGGTCACGCGGCTTCTGGCGGCGGAGGTCCGTTCGGGAAAACTGGTGCTGCCTTCGCGGACGACCTTCCACCGCCTGTATGCCGAGCTGGACGCTGCGGGCCTGATCGTCGGTCCGGACCGGTGGCCGGGACGGCAGGTCGTCGTGGACGCCGTACGTCTTCCCCCGCTTCCGCTTCCTGGTGGCGGGCAGCGGGAACTGGAGCTGGTGTTCGCCCTGGACCTCGACACCGAGGTGCTGCTGACCGCCGTCGTACGGGAGGGTTCACGGCCTGTGGACGGGGCCGCGCTGTTGGCTCGGATCTGGATGCCGGCAGACCGTCGGGCGGACTGGCTCGCCGGGCACGGCATCGCGGTCCCGGACTCACTGAGCGCCGAGAAGTCGTTGCCACCGCTCGTCCGGCCGCAGACCCTGCTCCTGGACCGAGCAGCCCCGCTTCCCCGGTTGGCTGACGCGTGGCGCCGCCACGGTGTCCTCGTGCGTGCGGCGCCCGGGGCGCTGCCTTATCCGCGCCACCATGCCGAGTTCGTGGCCCGGCAGTTGGCCGGCATGTTCAGCGCCTGCCTGCGGTCGATGCGAGGCGATCAGGCCCGGGATGCCGGGTGGCCCGTGGACATGGTGCAGGGCCTGCTCGATGTGTGGGCCCAGGAGGAGTGGAATAGCGGCGAACTCCACCGACAGCAAGGCGAGTTCGCCGTGCCGCAGTCTCCGCGCAGCAGGGCACTTCGCTACGCGGTGCTGACTGCGCGGGCGGGCTGGGTCGCCACGCCTCCCTCCCCGGAGGTGTTCGCCGGCCTGTTGCCCGGCGCGCGTCGGCGCGTGACCGCGTCCGGTCTGTATGTGAATGGGCGACGCTTCGACAGCCCTGCCCTGGACGCCGTACGCCGACGGCATCCGATCGAGGTGCGCCGGGACCCGTATGACATCAGGCATGTGTGGGCCCGGGCGGCGGAGGACTCGTGGACCGCCGTGCCGGCCGCTGTGCCCGCTCCGCTACTGCCGCTCGACAGGATTCCCATCCGCTCCCCTGTCTCCTCCACCGGCGGCCATCCCGTCGTCGCCCGCGTGCAAGAGATGGGATCGGGGCGGACTCCCACGGTCGACGCGCCGGACAGGTCTCGCATCGAGTACCACGCCGGGCTCCCGCTCCACACCCCCGATGTCGAGGCCGTCATCCGCCGAGCCGAGGAACTGGTGCTGCTCAACGAGCACACGTCCGGCGCGCGACCTGGCCTCGTGGTGAGCGGTGAGTCCGGCACGGGTAAGACCACGGCGCTGCTGGTGTTCGGCCGGAGCTACACGGCGCGGGCACGGCTTCCTGCCGGAAGCACCCGTTTGTCGGCCGTCTATGTCCGGGTCCCCCCGGCCACGACCCCGCGCATGTTCCTGGCGGAGCTGGCCCGGCAGGCATCGGCCCCGGTCCGGGAGCGGGCCGGGGCGGCGGAGCTGGCCCGCGAGGTGAGCGACGCGCTGAACCGTCTGGGTACGGGTCTGGTCCTGGTGGACGAGTTCGAGTACCTGCACGCGGCGAGGGGCTCGTCCACGCCGCTGTTCGACACCGTGGACTACCTGTGCGATCGGGTCCCTGCCACCTTCCTGTTCGCCGGCCGCGCCGCCGCCATGCCCTGCCTCGCACCCAGTCGCCGTTTGCTGCACCTGGCGCTGGGTCCGATGCCTCACGACAGGGCTTGGCGCGATCACCTCGCGCGGACGGAAGCGGCACTCCTGTTGCGCAGGCACGCACCGGGCAGCCTGCCGGACATGGCTGACCATCTGCACCAGCTCACCGGCGGCCGAGCCGACCGCCTGGGCTACCTCCTGCGCAGCGGGGCCATACGCGCCATCCGAGACGGCACCGAGCATCTCTCCCGCGCACTACTGGACGACCTCGCCTCCCCCTGGCACAACTCTCGTCGATGACGGTCCGGGCACCAGTCCGCCTCTCAGGCCATGACGCCCGGGCCACCTATACCGGTACGCCTGCAGCCCCACCAGGTCGCTCTGGCCATCTGCCCAGGCCCCCCGGAGGGCACCGATGAAGAGAGGAATCAATATTCTCGATCATTCATTCGAGCAACGAATGCATAACTAGGGCAAACCGGAACAACGATTCCCTTGCCCGCCGAATACCACCACCCACCACGGAGAAGGCGGGACATATATGGCCGGATGCCTCTACCGTGACACCATGGCCTTTCAGGCGACTGAGCAGAGCATCCCGGATGATTCTCTGGACACACTCGAACAGTGGGCCCGGAAGTTCGATGCGGCGCTGGAGGAATGCGACACCACCATCGACGACCTTGAGCAGTCGTTGCAACTGGCCAAGGAGCGTCGCATGCGGCTCTCCTCGGGGAGTGAAGAGGTCTGGGCGGCTGTTACGAGTGCGCGGTCCGCGCTGAAGACCGCCCGCGAGGCGTTCGCCCCGCAACAGAACCCCACCGGCGCCTCGACTACAGCCCAGCCGAGTCCTCAACTCAAGATCGTCCCCGTGGACACGCCGACACCTGGCGCGACGCCCCCCACGGAACCATCCGCGCCGGAACACGGTGCCGCCCCCGGCCCACACGCCCCGCCCGAGGGGCCCGCCTCCGCCGACGCCGACGCGCCATACGATGCCCCTGCCGAAGTGGCTGTCCGGGGGGCCCGGATGAAGCAGATCCTCACGGTGATAGCCCAGCGCCCCGACACCGACTGGGGAACCGGTGATGTCGCTGCTCTCCTCGGCATCGACGAGAGCGACATCGCCGCCCGGCGCGCGCTGCGCGAGAACCTCCGCAACCTCGCCCGGCGCGGCGCCCTGGAAAGGGTGACCATCGAAGGCGACTTCCACACCTACTACCGGCCCCGCATGAACTGGAGATTCGCCTGACGTAGAAAACCGTCGGTAATAACCGCGCCAGAAGCGAACCTCAAAAGCGCATTAACGACCGCCGCCGCGTAGGACGGCCCAGGGTTGCCTCCCTGGGTCTGCGGCGACGGTCATAGCCCGCTAAGGCCGTTTCCGACACTACCCGGCTCCGTCCGGACGTGTACGGCATTCGGCCATTTCATCCTGCCTCTTTTTCGAGGAGCCGAATGCCCATGCGAATTCACCGTGGTGGATTGCCCGGCTCGCGTCCGGGCCACAGGTCCACGCCGAGCGCTTTCTCCAAGGTCGCGATCGTCAGCAGATCGGGCCACACCTGTCCGGCGAGCACGCGCGTGACGGTCAGCCGGTCGACGCCCGTCCGCCGGGCCACCTCCACCATCGACCAGCCGTTCGCGTCGATCACCGTCCGCAGCCTCGCCGCCACTTCCTGGGCGACTCGCGCCCCGTGGTGGTCATCGAGCACAGCGCCCGGCCAGGTGCCCTCGAGGACGTACCCGACGGGCCTGCGGCTGCGCTTGTCTCCCTGTGGCACAGCAACGAGTCTCGCCCATACGGACCTCCCGGGATGACGGCGGCCACCACTCTCACCGAATGTTATTGGAATATCACCCCGCCCGGGGTCTATTCCTGGTGGAGAGTCACGATGGACGCGATCGACCGGTACCGACCCAAGCTCCCCGGCCCCGTCTGGGACCGCATCGGCCCGGACTGCCGACGCGCTGTCGCCAAGGCCGAGCCCGCCACACCGAAGGAAGCCCGTGACTGGATCGGCGCCCTGGCGTACGCCGCCGCTCACGCCGACGCCTGCGGTCGCCCCACGAAGGCCGAGCACCTGCTCACCTCCGAGGCGATCGAGTGGTACCTGGCCATGGGCTATCTGCACGCCGACGAGTCGTCCCGCTCCAACCGCCGTTGCCGCCTCCACAAGCTCCGCCGCGCCCTGCTCGGACCCGACCTGCTCACCGGCGACCCGGCCGTGTACACCGGCTCCGATCCCTCCCGGCCGTACACGAAGCCCGAGCAGGCCCAGCTGTACGCCGCCGCCCGCGCACAGCCCACCGAGGAACTCCGCTACGGCTTCCTGACCCTGCTCGCCCTCGGCCTCGGCTGCGCCCTGGACTCACCCGAGATCATCCCGCTGCGCACCCACGACGTCCGCGAAGCCCCGAACGGCGCGGTCGCCGTCGCGGTCCGAGGGCGCCGGAAGCGGATCGTGCTGTGCCGCAATGCCTGGGCCCCGGTCCTCACCGAGACCACCGCCTGGGCCTCCCGCCCCGGCCAGGCCCGCTATCTCTTCCGTCCGGCCAGTCACGCCCGGGGCGCGAACACCGTCACCAACTTCCTGGCCCGCACCAAGCGGACGCCCGGCACACCCGTCCCGGTCATGGGCCGGGCCCGCGCCACCTGGCTCGTCGACGCCGTCGAGGCCCGCATGCACCTGCCCACGCTGATGGCCGCAGCCGGTCTGACCACTCTGCGCTCCATCGACCGGATCCTGCCCCACGTCCGCAACCTCGCGCCCGACCAGGCCGCCACGATGCTCAGGGAGCTGTGATGACCAGCAGCCTCGACCGTCACGCACACATCGCCAAACTCCGCAGCCACCGCCTGCCCGTCCCCGACGCCGAGGTCCAGGAGGTGCTGGCCGAACTCGACGACTCGGGGCTCCTCGCCGAGATCGAACCGCTTGTTCACGCGCCCACCGGCCGCCGCCGGAAACTCGCCGTACAGGCCCTGCTGCTCGGCATGTGTCTGGCCGCCGCGCGCAACACCGGCACCGTCACCCTGACCTCGGTGGCCAACACCCTCTTCTTCACCCTGTCCGACCAGGCACGCGAGCAGCTCGGCATCCCTCGCTACCCCGACCACAGCCAAGGCTTCGAAGCCGCGTACGGGGTGGTCCGCCGCCTCTTCCACCGCATCGTCAAAGCCGTCGACCCCTCACCGCTGCCCAAGAACCACCGCATCGACCGTGACCTGGTCGCCCGCCTCCTCAGCGAGGCCGACCCCGACGAACTCGCCCGCAAACGATCGATCATGCTGCGGATCGCCAACCTGATTCTCGCCATGTCCCTGCGCGACGCCCACGTCCTGCTGGAAGGGCGCTGGAACGGCTCGGCCGCGCTGGACGCCACCGTCATCGGCACCTATGCGAAGGGCCTGTCGTCCAACAGCCCCGTGACGGCCAGCGACCCCGAAGCCGGCTGGTACATCCGCACCGCCAAACACAAAGACCCCCTCGTCACCGACGGACCGGCACAGGACCGGGTCAAGAAGCGCCTGTTCGGCTACGACGCCTGCCTCGTGGTCGCACGCGACCCCGACCACGACGGCGCACCGCTGCCCGACGGCTCGGCCGACCCCGATGTCGTCCCCTCCCTCGTCGTCGCCTTCTCCCTCGACAAGCCCAGCCACCGCCCCGCCGAAGTCGCCCTCGAAGCCCTCCGCCACGTCGATGCCCGCTACCCCCGCGGCTACCTCGCCGGCGACCGCCTCTACCCCGACCAGAAGCCGCACAAGTTCCAGCTCCCCATCCGCGCCCTGGGCTACCAGCCCGTCTACGACTACGCCAAGGACCAGCTCGGCGTACAGGCCCAGTTCGCCGGGGCAGAACTCATCGAGGGCAACTGGTACTGCCCCTCCATGCCCCAGCCCCTCAAGGACGCCACCAAGGACCTCGTCGACAAGAAGATCGACAAGCAGACTTGGATCAACCGGATCCGGCAGCGCACCACCCACCTCTTCATGCCCAAGCAGCGCACCGACGCCGAAGGCCACCGCCGCATGATGTGCCCCGCCGAGGCGAACCGCGTCCAGTGCCCCCTCAAGACCTACACCCTCGGCCGCGGCATCCACCTGCCCCTCATCGACCCCGCGCCCAGCCCCGTCGGCCCACCGACCGCCTGCGCCCAGCGCACCATCACCATCCCGCCCGAGGCCGGCGCACAGCTCTGGCAACCTCTCCAGTACGGCACCGAGGACTGGCAGCGCGTCTACTTCCGCCTCCGCAACGCCATCGAAGGCATGAACGGCTTCGGCAAGGACCCTCTCTACGAGCGCCTCGAATACGGCGGCACCCGCCGCATCCGCGGCATCGCCGCCCAGGCCATCCTCCTGGCTTTCCAGCTCGCCCACGCCAACAAACGCAAGCTCACCACCTGGGCCGGCAGCATCGCACTGAACGGCCACCGTCCCCACCGTCGTCCCACCCGCCGCCGCAAGACGAAACCCCTGGGCTCCTGGACACCCGAGGGTTACCTCACAGAGCCGAGCAAATAGGACAGACCGCACCCCGGCAGCCCACCTAAAAGATCAACAACCAGAGACGCACAAACGCAGATTGCCGACGGCCTTCAGGCCGTCGGCAATCTGCGTTCTCCCACCCCTGACCAGCAGCGAAACGCGAAACGGTCGGCATCGTGATCACGATGCCGACCGTTTCGTCGGTACTATCAGGACACTTTCGTCGGTGTCCCCCTGTGCGCGAGGGGGGATTTGAACCCCCACGTCCCTAAGGACACTGGCACCTGAAGCCAGCGCGTCTGCCGTTCCGCCACTCGCGCATAAGTGGTGTTCCAGACCCTCACCGTGTGGGGCGAGCGCCTGGCGACAAACGGAAGATTAGCACGCTGGACAGGGTGGATTCACATCCGTTGTTTCCCCGGCTTCGGGAGGGGAAGCGGGAACCCCGAACCATCGCCCCCACTCCTCCAGAGTGCGTCCCGAGTGCGGGACACTGTGAGGAGGCCACCTCTACGATCCGTGTGAGAGGTGACACTCATCCACAGGCCAGACAAGGGGAACCAGCCGATTTCCCGACGCGTGGATACGATCAGCAAGCAGTACAAGGACGATGACAACGGAGGAGGTGCCCCATGGGGGTCATGAAGCGTTTCGAGCAGCGCCTGGAAGGGCTGGTCAACGGCACCTTCGCCAAGGTCTTCAAGTCCGAGGTGCAGCCTGTCGAGATCGCCGGCGCCCTCCAGCGGGAGTGCGACAACAACGCGACGATCTGGAACCGCGAGCGGACCGTCGTCCCCAACGACTTCATCGTCGAGCTCAGCACACCCGACTACGAGCGGCTCAGCCCGTACTCCGGTCAACTGGGCGACGAGCTCTCCGGCCTGGTGCGCGACTACGCCAAGCAGCAGCGCTACACCTTCATGGGACCGATCAAGGTCCACCTGGAGAAGGCCGACGACCTCGACACCGGGCTCTACCGGGTCCGCAGCCGCACGCTGGCGTCGAGTTCGTCACAGCAGGACCCCTCGGCCCCTCCCCGGCCCGCGGCCGGACGGCCCGCCGCCCCGCAGGCTCCCGGCGGCTACGGCTACCCCCCGAGCGCCGCTCCGCCGATGCCCGCGGCCCCGCCGCCCGGCACCGGACGGCCCCCGGCACCCACGAACGACCGGCGCCCGTCGGCCACACCCGGCCCCTTGCCGGACACCCGGACGCGGCACTGGATCGAGATCAACGGCACCCGCCATCAGATTTCCCGCCCGACGTTGGTGATGGGACGATCCACCGACGCCGACGTGCGGATCGACGACCCCGGCGTATCGCGCCGGCACTGTGAGATCCGGACCGGAACGCCCTCGACGATCCAGGATCTCGGGTCTACCAACGGCATCGTGGTGGACGGGCAGCACACCACCCGCGCTACGCTCCGCGACGGCTCGCGGATCGTCGTGGGCAGCACCACCATCGTTTACCGGCAAGCCGAAGGGTGAAGCGGGGGCAATGTCAGAGCTGACCCTGACGGTCATGCGGCTAGGTTTCCTGGCTGTTCTGTGGCTGTTCGTCATCGTGGCCGTACAGGTCATCCGCAGCGACCTGTTCGGAACGCGCGTCACGCAGCGCGGCTCACGCCGCACTGCCGCCGACCCGCGCCCGCAGCAGGGCCGCCAACAACAAGCGGCGCCGCCCCAGCAGCGCCAGCAGTCCGGCCGGCAGCGCCGCGGGGCGCCCACAAAGCTGGTCGTGTCCGAGGGCACGCTCACGGGCACCACGGTCGCGCTCCAGGGCCAGACCATCACCCTGGGCCGGGCCCACGATTCAACGATCGTGCTGGACGACGACTACGCGTCCAGCAGGCATGCCAGGATCTACCCGGACCGTGACGGCCAGTGGATCGTCGAGGATCTCGGGTCCACCAACGGCACGTATCTGGAACGGACCCGGCTCACCACCCCGACACCAGTTCCGCTGGGCGCGCCGATCCGTATCGGCAAGACCGTCATCGAGCTGCGGAAGTAGTACGACAATGAGCGAGCGGAGCGAGCGAGCCGCGGCGGTCCCGACGGCGGACGCTGCCCGGTTCCCGACCGGAGGGTGGGCAGTGTGGCTCGAGACAGGCTGTACCCCGAGCCGACGGGCGAGGTGCGCATGAGTCTGTCGCTGCGCTTCGCCGCCGGGTCGCACAAGGGCATGATCCGGGAGGGCAACGAGGACTCCGGCTATGCCGGTCCCCGGCTCCTCGCCATCGCCGACGGCATGGGTGGTCAGGCGGCCGGTGAGGTCGCCAGCTCCGAGGTGATCTCCACGCTCGTCCCGCTCGACGACGACGTACCGGGATCCGATCTCCTGACCTCGCTCGGCACGGCCGTGCAGCAGGCGAACGACCAGTTGCGCGTGATGGTCGAGGAGGACCCCCAGCTGGAGGGCATGGGCACCACGCTCACCGCCCTGCTCTGGACAGGTCAGCGCCTGGGCCTGGTGCACGTCGGCGACTCCCGCGCGTACCTGCTGCGCGACGGCGTCCTGACGCAGATCACCCAGGACCACACCTGGGTGCAGCGCCTCGTCGACGAGGGCCGGATCACCGAGGAAGAGGCCACCACCCACCCGCAGCGCTCCCTGCTGATGCGGGCGCTGGGCAGCGGCGACCATGTCGAGCCGGACCTCTCCATCCGCGAAGTCCGCGCCGGCGACCGCTATCTGATCTGCTCGGACGGCCTCTCCGGCGTGGTCTCGCACCAGACGATGGAAGAGACCCTAGCCAGCTACCAGGGTCCGCAGGAGACCATCCAGGAGCTGATCCAGCTCGCTCTGCGCGGCGGCGGCCCGGACAACATCACCTGCATCGTGGCCGACGTCCTGGACGTCGACAGCAACGACACCCTGGCCGGGCAGCTCAACGACACCCCGGTCGTCGTCGGCGCGGTCGCGGAGAACCAGGCCCAGCTGGGCGACGGCGGGGCCATGCAGACGCCCGCCGGACGCGCGGCCGGCCTCGGCC
>NZ_NEUE01000167.1 GCF_002910905.1 Streptomyces sp. SM11
AGCTTGAGATAAAACCTCAGGTCGCGCGGCGGTAGGTGTTCGAGTCCCCCACATGGGGAAACGCCGGACACGGCGACGGCCGCGCCGTGATCCTCGGGTTGTGAGACCAACGAAAACCGGCGCGACCGCCGCTGTCAGTGTGCCCGATCCCAGTGCCCGCAACGCGGCCTTGCGTGAACTCAAGGAGTTCCGCGTCGATGTCCGCTCCTGCCTCACGCGTTGGGGTGATGCGCTCTTCGAGATCACCGACGCGGTGCTGTGCAGCGAAGGCCCGGTACGCAACCTGGCCGAACTCAGCCTCGTGCCCGAACACGCCCGCTCCCACGGCTCCGTCCAGCGCGCCATGAACAACGGCCGTGTCGACTTCGAGCGCTTGAACTGGTCCTTCGCCCTGCACGACCTGCCGCGCGGCCCCGGCGGCGGCATCGTGCTCGCCGTGGACACCACGCCCTGGCTACGCCCGGACGCCGGCACCAGTGACCAGCGCACTTTCTGTCATACCTACGGCCGCGCCGAGGGCGCCCACGAGATGATCCCCGGCTGGTGCTACTCCGTTGTCGCCGCCCTGACCAGCGGCCCCACCTCCTGGACCGCACCCCTGGATGCCCGCCGCCTATGCCCGGGCGAACACCTCCAAGAGATCACCGCCCACCAGCTGCGCGGTGTCGTGAGCCGGATCGTCGCCCTCGGACGCTGGACCGCGGGCGACCCGCCGATCCGGATCGTGACCGACTGCGGCTACGACGGCCCCTACCTCGCCCACCAGCTCGCCGACCTGCCCGTCGAGGTCTGCGTACGCCTGCGCGGCGACCGCGTCCTCTATCAAGACGCGCCCCCAGGCGGAGGCGTCGGCGCGAAGGGCGGCCGGCCCCGGCGCCACGGCGAGCGCTTCGAGTTCCACAACCCCGACACCTGGCAACCACCCGCCCACGACACCGTCCGCAACCTCGACAAGTACGGGAACGTCCGTGTGCGCTGCTTCGAGCGCCTGCACCCCAAGCTCAACCGGCAGACGATCTGGCAGCACCACCCCGAACCCGAACTACCCATCCTCCCGGGCACGGTGATCCGCCTGGACGTCGACCGCCTGCCCTCCGGCGGCAGCCCGAAGCCCCTGTGGCTGTGGTGGTCACGCACCGGCGCGGACGCCGACCTCGCCGACAGCACATGGTCGTGCTTCCTGCGCAGATTTGATCTTGAGCACACCTTCCGCTATTGGAAGCAACACCTGGGCTGGACGAGCATCTGCCTGCGCTCTCCTGCCGCCGCCGATCGCTGGACCGCTCTCGTCCTGGCCGTCTACACCCAGCTACGCCTGGCCCGGCCCCTGACCGCCGACCTCAAGCGCCCCTGGGAGAAACCCCTGGCCGCCCACCAGCTCACACCCGGCCGCGTCCGCCGGGGGTTTCGTCAAGTTCGCAGATCACTGCCCGTCCTCACGAACGCGCCGAAACCCTCCCGTCCCGGCCCCGGCCGTCCGCCCGGCCGACGCAACACACGGAAGGCGCCAACCTACGAGGTCGGAAACGCCCTGCTCGGCACAGCAGATCAGACAGACAAGCGAGCAACCGAACAAGGACCCCGCTGACCACCCCAGGTTTTACGGCAAGCTCAGAGTCAAGCTAAGGCCAGACGATCCCCCCGACAACGTGACAGCGCCCTCACGCGGCGTCGAAGCGACGGAGCGGTTGTGGTTCGGTGCCTCTTTCGTCGGTCTCGGAACGGGCCAGCAGGATCCAGTCGTCGATGGCTCGCCAGCGGGTCTGGAGCCAGCGGGCGAGTTCCCCGGCTTCACGGGGAACCTCTCCCGGCCGGAATGACCACCAGCGCATCCGCAGCATGGAGCCGTCCCCGGGTGGATAGCCCTCGGGAAGCCTCCAGGACAGCAGGTCCTCCAGTCCGGTGTGCGCGAGGACCAGGACCTGCGCCGTGGGGGCGGCTCGCAGCACTGCCAGGGCTCCGGCCAGATGAGGCGGCATGACGCAGGACATCGCTTCGGCTTCGTAGGCCGCGGCACCGCCCTCCCGGGACCGCACGGAGGCGATCGCCGAAGCCCGCCTCTTCGCAGTGAGGTTGGTTCCTTCGGGAAACAGGCAGAGGACTTCACGGTTGGTCAGCTGCGCGCCGGAGATCGCTAGTTGCGCCAGTGCCGCGGCCCGCCCGGCGCGGTGCCATCGGAAGAGCTCCAGCGGCTCGCCCCTCAGCAACGCACGCAGCCCCGGGTCGATTGCGACACAGCGTTTGGCGATGCCCCGCGGGCTGCGCCGCAGCACCACGCTCGCGACGCTGAGGGCGAGTTGGGTGTTCAGAATCCCTGCGTGCCTGGCGAGCACCACCACCGGCGCTCCACGATCCGGCAGAGCAAGCGGCCCTTCGAAGGCGATGCCTGCGCGGGCCCACGCCATGGCGATCCGGGCGAATCGTGTGGCGGCCAGTGCGGTCAACCGGTCGAAGGCCCGCAGGCACTCGTGCTCCGGCAGCCGCCGCAGCCGGATCCGCAGCGATCCACTCAGGCAGGTGACCGCGAAACCCCGCTGGTAGGCCGCGCACACCAGCAGCAGTCGGGCGAGACGCATGCCGGTGGGCGGCATGACGGGCAGCAGTGCCCGCAGCACGAGCAGGAACGGCGCGGCGAGGACCAGCAGGACGCAGACAGCCGCGAGCGCCATGCCGTCGGCCACCGTGGCGCATATGGCTCCGAGTCGGCTGGACCATGAGGATCCCGCACCAGGAAGTGATCTGTGCATGTCTCAGCTTTGCCATGGGACATCCGCAGCAGCAACCGGAGCCCCCTGGCCCAGAGCGCGAGGCATTCCGTGAGCGAGACTCATTGAGCGCCGAGTGTTCTCCCCGGGAGGCCTACCCGGTTCTCACCGGCCGCCCCCGCAGGGCCGCTTGCCCCCCGTGGCCAAAGGCGTGCACCCCCCCACGACGATCGGGTGGGTGCCGGCCGCCCCGGGTGGGGGCACGGTCGTATCCGGGAAGAGGAACCTGATGCCGCGCCGCGTCCGCGCGGGCCGCGCCACGGAAGCAGTGCACGGCAGTGAGCCACCATCGAGGGAGCGGCGGGGGCGACGTCATCGCGGCGGGGGCAGCCGGTCGAGGAAGACGTCGAAGGCCAGTGGTCCCACCCTGGCGACCCCGTTGAAGGGATAGTCCATCTCCAGGATCGCGATCAGGGAGAACGCGATCAGGGCCGTCAGACACAGGACCATCACCAGGTGCAGCCGACGATTGGAGATACCGAACACCAGGCAGAAGCCGACGGTGATCGCGCCTCCGCCGATGAGTGCCAGCCACAACAGCGGCGGCACTGCGTTCCTGATCGCGCTCAGACGTTCCCTGCGCCCCGAGGCCAAGCCCTCGACATGGCTGAGTGCGTGGTCGTACCGTACCTCGTCGCGTACGTCGGACCCCGGCGGACTCCAGTCCAGGGTGCGTCGGCGCATCTCGTACATCATGCGGGTCGCCTCCGGATCGCTGCGATGCCAGGCCATCAGTGGCCACTCCACCTCAATCACCCGATGGGCGTACTCCAGGGTCAGACGCTCCAGCGGAGCACCGGTCTCGACGGGCATCTCGCGCGAGATCCAGTAAAGGCCGGCCAGGCAGTCGGCCTCCTCGAAGGTGGCTTTGCGGGACTCTGCGATGTTGTCCCAGACGGTGACCACCACGAAGGCGAGCAGGACCGCGTAGAGCCCCGCGACCGCGGCAAAGACGAAGCTGGCAACGTCGTTGTACTGGCTGCGTCGCTCATACGGAGCAAACTTCTGGACCACGGCCAGCGCGACGGCTGCCACGAGCAGAGCGCCGAGGAACAAAACGATGTCCCACCAGCTCACGAGGTCCTGCCCGTGGCCGGGGACAGCACTGTGCGTTCCATGCCATAGGGCTATCACGCGGCCGCCACCGGCGCTCGGAGGCGTGGACGACGCGCCCTGGGCGGGAGACTCACTCCAGAGACGTGCCCGGAGCATCCCCGAGTTGCCGGTCCTGACGACAGACCACATGATCGGCCCAGGTATCTACCATCCCGGCCGACACGAACGGGAGGCAAGCGATGGACGGTCAGGACAAGGTCGCATTCGTGCTGGGCGGTGGCGGTGAGCGGGGCGGGAACCAGGTCGGCATGGTGCGGGCGCTGCTGGAGCGGGGCATCGTCCCCGACGTGGTCGTCGGCACCTCCATCGGAGCGGTCCAAGGGGCGATCATCGCCAAGAACCCGACTGCCACCGTCGTCTCCGAGCTGACCGAACTCTGGATGGAGTTCATCAGCATGAAGGTGATGAAGCCGTCCCTGCGCGCAGTGCTGGACAACCTCCGCCATGCCAGGATCGGTCTGACCTCGGAGGCGGCGGCCGAGCGCATGTTGCTCAACCACTTCGCCCCGCACTCCCGGATCGAGGACCTCAAGCTGCCCTTCATCTGTCCCGCATCCTCCATCGAGCGAGCTGCCCCTGCCTACTTCGACCGGGGGCTCCTGATTCCGGCGCTGCTGGCATCGTGCTGTGTGCCCGGAGTGTTCCCGCCGGTCAAAATCAACGGAGAGCACTACCTCGACGGAGGACTCATCGACTCCCTGCCCGTCGGTGTGGCCGCGTCCCTGGGTGCGACGACGATCTACGCCCTGCGCATCCGCCAGACCGAGACGCAGCTCAGCCCACCGAAGATGCCCTGGGAACTGGCCTACGTCACGTTCGAGGTGAGCCGCAGGGCTGCTGTCGAGGCCGAAGTCTCCCGCAGTCGCCCCGGGGTGACCCTGCACGCCCTCCCCAGCGGCGAGGACGATCTGGTCAAGGTCGGCCGCAGCCTGTTCAAGAGTGCCAGAGACGAGCTGGAGACCGTGCGACGACGCATCAGAATCGGCTACGACGCCACATCCGCGTATCTGGACCACGCATCTGAATCCGTGGAACCGGCCAAGGGCTGACGCCGAGGGCTGGTGGGGCATGCGGGGCCTTAGCTTGACTCTGAAGCTTCTATAGATCGTCAAGCTGTGGGAGAAGGGTCGGTTGCGCCGCTGAACTCGCTGGTGAGGTGGTGGTAGACCTCGCGCGCGACGAACCGCTTGAGGCATCTGAAGATGTCCTTCGTCTTGAGTCCTTCCAGAGTGCGCCGTGCGACGTAGTCCCGGGTGCGCGGGTCGTGACGCATGCGGACCAGCACAATTGTGTGCAGCGCACGGTTGGCCTGGCGGTCTCCGCCACGGTTGAGTCGGTGGCGGTCGGTGCGCCCAGAAGAGGCCGGCCCATGCGCGGCGGCGCACAGGTGGGCGAAGGACGCTTCCGAGGCGAGCCTGTCGGGGTTGCCTCCAGCGGTGACCAGCAGCTGTCCGGCAGTCTCGGTCCCGACGCCCAAAAGCGCGAGCAGGCCGGGCGCGGTGCGGGAGATCAGGACGCGCAGGTCAGCGTCCGCGTCCGCTATCTCCTCACTCAAGTGCAGGTACCGCTTGGCCAGGCGCTTGAGGGCGATTCTGACGGCCGTGCCAGGGTCGGCGAGATCGGCGCCGGGACGGCTGGCGGCCAGCCGTCGGACCAGTTCGGGGGTGGCCAGCGAGCGTAGTGCCTCGCGTACCGCGGCAGGCGCGGTGATGATCAGTGATTTGATCTGGTTGATGGTCTGGGTGCGGGACTTGACGGCGCTGGCACGTACGACGACGCGCAGTCCGCGGATCGCCTCGACCGCGCCATCGCGGCTCTTCGGGGTTCCTGTGGCGCGGCCTGCGAGGACCGCGGTGGCCGCGGCGTAGGCATCGATGGAATCCGACTTCCCCGATGCTCGGCGAGCCCGACGATCGGGTCGGTCCACTTCGATTACGGCGATCTGGTTGGCTCGGAGGTGACGCCCGAGTTCGGCGCCGAAGGAGCCGGCGCCCTCCATGCCTACGACAAGTACTCGGCCGTGCGAATGCAGCCACTCCAGCAGGTCCCAGTAACCCGCGGGCGTTGTGGGGAACCCCTTGGTGCCCAGGTGTCGGCCGATGGTGTCGATGACGGCGGCCTGATGAACGTCGGTGTGAGTGTCGATCCCGCCGATCACCTCGATGGGCTGTGACATGGTGGCCGGGTTCCTTGTACTTGTCGACGCGGGGGAGCGGCCAGTGGATCAGGTAGAGGTCGACGTACTCGACGCCCAGCCGGGCCCGTGACTCCTCGAACGAGGCGAGCGTCTCCTCGTACCCCTGATGCCGGCCGGGGACCTTCGTGGTGACGAGGACCTCCTCGCGGGGGACGCCGCTGCGGGCGATGCCCCGGCCGGTGCCGGTCTCGTTTCCGTAGTTGAGGGCCGTGTCGACCAGCCGGTAGCCGAGTTCCAGGGCCCCGGCGACGGCCTCCTCGGCCGCCGCGTCGTCCAGCGGGTAGGTGCCGAGTCCCGTCGCGGGGAGCCGCGTGCCGTCGTTGAGCATGTGAACCGGTGTGCCGGACACGTGCTGATCCTGTCCTTCCCGTCGCTGCCCCGTCCCGGCCAGCGTAGGGGCGCGGCCGGGACGGGGCAGGCCGGGCGGGGCCGCCGGGGGAGCGCCCCGCGGCGGACCGGGAGGGGCGCGCCGGGTGATGGACCGGCGGCGCCCCGGGGGGCGGCGCCCCGGGGGGCGGCGCCCCTTCAGGCCGCGTGGCCGCCGTCCACGACGACCTCCGTGCCTGTGACGAAGCCCGCCTCGGCGCTCACGAGGTACGCGACGAGCGAGGCGATCTCCTCCGTCGTGCCGAAGCGGCCCAGCGCGTTCGCCGTGCGCTGGCCCTCGGCCAACGGTCCGTCGGCCGGGTTGAGATCGGTGTCCACCGCGCCCGGCTGAATCACGTTCACTGTGATGCCGCGCGGCCCCAGCTCCCTGGCGAGCGGCTTGGTCAGCCCGACGAGGGCGGACTTGCTGAGCCCGTAGAGAGTGGATCCGGGCCCGCCCGCGTACCGGCTCAGGGCAGAGCCCACGGAGACGATGCGGCCACCGTCGGCCAGCCGCTCCGCCGCCGCCCGGCAGGCGAGGAAGACCGCCCGCACGTTCACCGCCAGGGTCCGGTCCAGCTCCGGCCTGGTGAGCGCGGAGACCGGGCCGAGGACGCCGATGCCCGCGTTGTTGACCAGGATGTCGAGCCGGCCGAGCGCGTCCGCGGCCCGGCGTACGAGGTCGGCGGACGCGTCGGCGTCCGCCGCGTCGCAGCGCAGGGCGACGCCCCGGCGGCCGAACCCCTCGATCTTCGCGACGACCGCACGGGCCGCCTCCTCGTCCCGTACATAGGTGACGGCGACGTCCGCGCCGTCCTGGGCGAGCCGCAGCGCGGTCGCGGCGCCGATGCCCCGGCTGCCGCCGGTGACCAGGGCGGCGCGGGACACGACGGGGGTGGGAAGGGCGTTGGACATGGCTGGTTCCTTGCCGATGGGGGAGGCCGTCGCTCCGACGGCTTCCTCCAGCAAAAGGGCATCACCACCACCCACACCGTGATCGCCGTCCTCGTCCTGCGCTTCGCGATCGTGCTGCCCGTGCTCGTGGTGACCGGATGGCGCGGGCTGCGGGCGCTGACCGGCGCGCAGTGGCGGGGCGCCGGGCTGCTGGGGCTGGTGCTGAGCGGGATCTTCCTGCTGGAGACGTACGGGGTGGTGCACACCTCCGCCACCAACGCCGGGCTGATCAGCCTCACCATGATCTTCACACCGCTGGCCGAGGCCGCCGTGACCCGGGTGCGACCGTCGGCCGGATTCGTCGCCGCGGCCGGGCTCTCCGTCGCCGGAGTGGTCCTGCTGACTCAGGGCGGCGGGTTCACCAGCCCCTCGACCGGTGATCTGCTGATGCTGCTCGCCGCCCTCGCCCGGACCGTCCACGTGCTGGCGATGGCCCGGATCAAGGCGGTCCAGGGCGCCGACTCGCTCTCCCTGACCACCGTCCAGCTCGGGGGCGCGGTCGCCGTCTTCGCCGTCCTCGCGGCCGTCCCCGGCACCGGCGCCTCGCCGTGGAGCGCGGCCGCGGACTTCGGCGCCCGGGAGTGGGCGGGCCTGGTCTTCCTCTCGGTGTTCTGCACGCTGTTCGCGTTCTTCGTGCAGATGTGGTCCGTACGCCGCACCTCGCCGTCCCGGGTCAGTCTGCTGCTCGGTACGGAACCGCTGTGGGCCGCCGCCGTCGGCATCAGCCTCGGCGGGGAACGGCTCGGGCTGCTCGGGGTGGCCGGGGCGGTCCTCGTCCTGGCGGGCACCGCGTGGGGGCGGCGCGGCGCGGACCGGGAGCGCGCCGGGGCGTGAGCGGGCCGTCGCCGTCGGGACGCGACCGCCGCCGTCAGGACTTGATGGAATCCGCGGCGATCATCACGGCCGCCCCTGCCACGATCAGCACGATGTTGACGAACAGTCCGCGGTCGCTGAGGAAGTCGATCCGCCGCACCACCGTCCACAGCCGGAACCAGCCGGTCCACTCGAACAGCAGCCCGCCCACGCCCTGGGCGAAGACGAGGAACCCGATCGTCTCGACGATTTTCTTCATGGGCCGAGCCTCCCGCCCGGCCCGAGCCCGCCGCGTCGGCCACCGGTCCCGTCCGCCGCGCCGAAAGTAGCGGGTCGTGCGACTTCGGTCGCTGCCTGGCCCCGAGACGCCCCTCCGGGACGAGGCGCTGCGTAACTTTGTCGATATGACGCGCACCGAGTACCGCTGGCTGCTCCCCTCGGCGATGGCCGATCCCGAGCTGCCCGGCGACCGGGTCAGGACACGGCGGACCGTGCGGGACTGGGCCGTCGACATCATGGCCTTCCTCTGCGCCGCGGGCATCGGCATGCTGGCCCTCGGCGCGATCGATGCCGATGACACCACGCCGGACATCGTCGTGCTCGTGGACTCGGTGGCCGGCGCGGCGGCCTGCTGCGCGCTCTGGCTCCGACGGCGCTGGCCCGTCGGCCTCGCCGTCGCCCTGACCGTCGTCTCCGTCGTCGAACCCGTGGCCGCCGGGGCACTGCTGGTGGCCCTCTTCAGCCTGGCCGTCCACCGCCCCTTCAAACCCGTGGCGATCGTCGGCGCGCTCGCGCTGGCTCTGGTGCCGCTCCAGCCGTTCCTGCGCCCCGACCCGGCGACGTCCTTCCTCGCCTCGGTCCTCTTCGGCGTTCTGCTGATCCTGTTGGTGATCAGCTGGGGCATGGCCGCACGCTCCCGGCGCCAGCTCGTCCTGACGCTCCGCGAACGGGCCCGCCGCGCCGAGGCCGAGGCGGAGCTCCGCGCCGAGCAGGCCCAGCGCCTGGCCCGGGAGGCCATCGCCCGCGAGATGCACGACGTCCTGGCCCACCGGCTGACCCTGCTCAGCGTGCACGCCGGGGCCCTCGAATTCCGGCCCGACGCCCCCGCCGCCGCGGTCGGCCGGGCCGCCGGAGTCATCCGGGACAGCGCCCACGAGGCCCTCCAGGACCTCCGCGAGATCATCGGCGTCCTGCGCGGGCCCGGCGACACCGACGAGGGCCACCGGCCGCAGCCCACCCTCGCCACCCTGGACACCCTCGTCGCCGAGTCCCGGCTCGCGGGCATGAAGGTCGCCGTCGACAACAGGGTCACCGACCCCCGGGACGCCCCCGCCGCCACCGGCCGCACGGTCTACCGGATCGTGCAGGAGTGCCTGACCAACGCCCGCAAGCACGCACCCGGCACCGAGGTGTCGCTCGCCGTGACGGGCGGCCCCGGCCAAGGGCTCACCGTCGAGGTGGAGAACCCCGCCCCCACCGAACCCTTCGAGCGGGTCCCCGGCTCCGGCCAGGGGCTCATCGGGCTCACCGAACGCGCCACCCTCGCCGGCGGCGGGCTGGAGCACGGTCCGACGAAGGACGGCGGCTTCGCGGTCCGGGCCCGGCTGCCCTGGCCCGCCGCGTGACGCCCGTGGGTACGGCGCGTCGCCGCGTCACCGCAGCCGCGACGCCTGCCCGGACGACCGCCCTGCGGGGCTCGCGCCCCGGCTGGCTACGGTGGCCGTCATGAACACCCCGGCGTCCCCCAACCCCCCGCCCGTCCGGCTGCTGATCGTCGACGACGACCCGCTGGTCCGGGCCGGACTGACCCTGATGCTCGGCGGCGACGAGGGCATCGACATCGTCGGGGAGGGCGCGGACGGCGACGAGGTCGAGGAGCTGGTCGAGCGACTGCGCCCCGACGTCGTCCTGATGGACATCCGGATGCCGGTCATGGACGGGCTCACCGCGACCGAACGACTGCGCCGCCGGCCCGGGGCTCCCGAAGTCGTCGTCCTCACCACCTTCCACGCGGACGAACAGGTGCTCCGGGCCATCCGGGCCGGGGCAGCCGGGTTCGTCCTGAAGGACACCCCGCCGGCCCGGATCGTCGACTCGGTGCGCCGGGTCGACGCGGGGGACCCGGTGCTCTCACCGGCCGTCACCCGTCAGTTGATGGCCCGAGCAGCGGGCGGCGGACCCGACGACCGGGCCGGCCGCACCGACCGCGCACGCAGGCGTTTCGACCAGCTCGGCGAGCGCGAGAAGGAGGTCGCCGTCGCCGTCGGACGCGGCGGATCCAACGCGGAGATCGCGGGCTCCCTCTACCTCAGCGTCGCGACCGTCAAGACCCACGTCTCGCGGATTCTCGCCAAACTCGAACTCAACAACCGTGTCCAGATCGCCCTGTTGGTCCACGATGCGGGCCTCCTCGACACGGACGGGGAAGACGGGGGCGGCCTACGCTGACCGGAGTGGACCGGAACGGAAGAGGGGCTGACCACCATGGCTGTGCTCGATCTGCGGGACCTGCAGGACTTCACCGTCGACCCCTATCCGTACTACGCCGAGCTGCGCGCCGAGGGGCCGGTGCACACCGTGCGCACCGAGGAGATGGAGCGCATCTGGCTGATCGTCGGATACGAGGAGGCCCGTGCGGCCCTCGCCGACCAGCGGCTCGGCAAGGACGGGCGGAACACCGGGCGCCGGGAAGCCGCCGAGGCCGTGCTCAGCGCCAACATGCTGGAGCTGGACGCCCCGCACCACACCCGGCTGCGCCGGCTCGTCGTCCGGGAGTTCACCGCCCGGCGCATCGAGGCGCTGCGCCCGCGCGTCACCGAGATCACCGCACAGCTGCTCGACGCCATGGTGCCCCAGGGCTCCGCGGACCTGGTCGACGCGCTCGCCTTCCCGCTGCCGATGACCGTGATCGGCGAACTCCTCGGCGTCCCGGACATCGACCGGGAAGCCTTCCGGGCGCTCTCGAACGGCATCGTCACCCCCACCCCGGAGCAGCGGGAGGCCGACCCGGTCGGGGAGATGAGCGCCTATCTCGACCAACTCATCGAGGACAAACGCCGCTCGCCCGGCGATGACCTGCTGAGCGCGCTGATCCGGACCCGGGACGAGGGCGGCGACCGCCTCTCCTCCGCCGAACTGGTCGGCATGGCGTTCGTGTTGCTGGTCGCCGGTCACGAGACCACCGTCAACCTGATCGCCAACGGGGTCCGGGCCCTGCTCGACCACCCCGACCAGCTCGCCCTGCTGCGCGCCGACCCGGGGCTGCTCGACAACGCGGTGGAGGAGATGCTGCGCTACGACGGACCGGTGGAGACCGCCACCTTCCGCTTCACCCGGGAGCCGGTGACGATCGGCGACACCGTGATCCCGTCCGACGAGGCGGTACTCGTCGGCCTGGCCTCCGCCGACCGCGACCCCGGCCGCTTCCCCGCCCCGGACACCTTCGACATCCGCCGCGAGCCCCAGGGGCACCTGGGCTTCGGCCACGGCGCGCACTACTGTCTGGGCGCGCCGCTCGCCCGGATGGAGGCCCGCATCGCGATCGGTGCACTGCTGGAACGCTGCCCGGACCTCGCCCGCGACCCGTCCGGCGGCGAGCTGGACTGGCTGCCCGGTCTGCTGATGCGCGGGGTGCGGGGTCTTCCGGTGCGCTGGTGAGGACCGGCCCGCACCAGGAACCGTGGTGACCACCGAACCCCCTGGTCGATCTCGCCGCGCTCGGCGAGCGGTTCACCCATGAGCGGTTCACCCGTGACCCCCGTGACCCCCCGGGGGCACTGAGCCTCCCGGTCGCCCGGTAGCGGCCGGGAGGCTCGGCCCCGGTTCAGCCGCCGGGGATCTCGGTCATCGCCACCGGCCGGCGTTCACGGCGGGAGACCTCGCACGCCTCGGCGATCCGCAGGGCTTGCAGGGCTTCCTGCCCGTCGCACGGATTGGCCAGCTCACCGCGGGCCACGCGCAGGAACGCGGCCAGCTCCGCCTCGTACGCCGGGGCGAACCGTTCCAGGAACCCAGGCCAGGGCTTCGCCGGGGCGCCGGAACCACCGGGCTCGGCCGAGGTCAGCGGCGTACGGCCGTCCAGGCCGACGGCGATCTGGTCCAGTTCGCCCGCCAGCTCCATCCGTACGTCGTACCCGGCGCCGTTGCACCGGGTCGCGGTGGCGGTGGCGAGCGTCCCGTCGTCGAGGGTGAGCAGAGCGGCGGCCGTGTCCACGTCCCCGGCCTCCCGGAACATCGCGGGTCCGGCGTCCGAGCCGGTGGCATACACCTCGCTCACCTCGCGGCCCGTCACCCAGCGCAGGATGTCGAAGTCGTGGACCAGGCAGTCGCGGTACAGCCCGCCGGAGAGCGGGAGGTAGGCGGCGGGCGGCGGGGCCGGGTCGGAGGTGACCGCGCGCACGGTGTGCAGCCGGCCGAGCCTTCCCTCCCGTACGGCGGCCCTGGCCTCGTTGTACCCGGCGTCGAAGCGCCGCATGAAGCCGAGCTGGAGCACACTGCCCGCCGCCTCGACCTCCGCGAGTGCGGCGAGTGTGCCGGGCAGGTCCAGGGCGATCGGCTTCTCGCAGAAGACGGGCAGCCCTGCGCGGGCGGCCCGGGCGACGAGTCCGGCATGGGCCGAGGTCGCCGAACAGATCACCACGGCGTCGGGCGGGCCCCCGGCCTCGCCCTCTCCGGTGAACAGGCCGTCCACCGGGACGGCCGCCGCCCCCGTCCGGGCGGCGGCGCCGGCCGCCCGCTCCGGGTCCGCGTCCGCCAGCAGCAGGGCCTCCACGGCGGGGTGGCGGCTCAGCGCCTCCGCATGGAATGTGCCGATCCGTCCCGTTCCGATCAGTCCGATGCGCATGGGCCCCAAGGTGACGTTCACCCGGTCATCATGTCAAGCATTTGTCCTGACAAATGGCGGCCGCGTCGATCGGCGGGTCCCGCCCCGGTCCGCCATGGCTTTGTCCGGACAAGCGAACTACGCTCGCCCCGTGACCGCACATGGAACCGACCGGCCGCTGCCGCTGAGCGTGGACCGCACCAGCCCGGTGCCGCTCTACTTCCAGCTGGCGCAGCAGCTGGAGGCCGCTGTGGAACAGGGCCGGCTGGCCCCCGGCGCCCTGCTCGGGAACGAGATCGACCTCGCCGCCCGCCTCGGCCTGTCCCGGCCGACCGTCCGCCAGGCCATCCAGTCGCTCGTCGACAAGGGCCTGATGGTGCGCCGCCGGGGAGTCGGCACCCAGGTCGTCCACAGCCAGGTCCGCCGCCCGCTGGAGCTCAGCTCGCTCTACGACGACCTGGAGGCGGCCGGTCAGCGCCCCGCGACCAGCGTCCTGCGCAACACCGTGGAACCGGCCACGGCCGGGGTCGCCGCAGCGCTCGGCGTCGCCGAGGGCAGCGAGGTCCACCTCGTCGAACGGCTGCGCAGCGCCCACGGCGAACCGGTCGCCCTCCTGCGCAACCACCTGCCACCGGGGCTGCTGCCCCTGCTCACCGAGGAGCTGGAGTCCACCGGCCTCTACCGGCTGATGCGCGCCTCGGGCATCACACTGCACAGCGCCCGCCAGTCGGTGGGCGCGCGCGCCGCGGACGACCGGCAGGCGCGGGTGCTGGAGGAGCCGGTGGGCGCGCCGCTGCTCACGATGGAGCGCACCACGTACGACGACACCGGCCGGGTGGTCGAGTTCGGTTCGCACGTCTACCGGGCGGAGCGGTACGCCTTCGAGTTCCAGCTCCTGGTCCGCACCTGAACGGCGTTCGCGGCCCGCACGATCAGCCCGTCCGGGGTGGGCGCCGCACGAGCCGGCTCGTGCACACGGGTTGCGCTCGGCGAGCCCCGTGCCCCAGGCTCCTGTCTCCGTCGGGCCCGCTCACGCACGGGGTCCGTCCTCAAACGCCGGACGGACCGGGGGTGCGGGCGGGAGCGGCCAGGGCTCGGGGATACTTGGGCAGCCGGCCCGGGACCGTACACTCCCCGGCCCGGTCAAGCGCACAGCGAGCAGCAGTAGAAGGGCACGGCGTCGTGGCAAGGGTTCGGACAGGGGCACGCGCGATGGGCGCCGTGCTGGCAGTGGTGCTGGGCGCCTCCCTCGCGGGATGCAGCAGCACCGGTGGCAAGCGGGCGGAAGAGCGCGCGGCCGAGGCCGCCGAGGGCCGGGCCGCGGTGAACACACCGCGCTGGACCTTCGCCATGGTCACCCACTCGGGCGACGGCGACACCTTCTGGGACATCGTCCAGAAGGGCGCCGAGCAGGCGGCCCGCAAGGACAACATCAACTTCCTCTACTCGCACGACGACGAGGCCAACCAGCAGGCCCAGCTCGTCCAGACCGCGATCGACAAGAAGGTCGACGGGCTGATCGTCTCGCTGGCCAAGCCGGACGCGATGAAGGCCATGGTCGCCAAGGCCGTCAAGGCGGGCATCCCGGTCGTCACCGTGAACTCCGGCTCCGCGGAGTCGAAGGAGTTCGGCGCCCTGACCCACATCGGCCAGGACGAGTCGATCGCCGGCGAGGCCGTCGGCGACGAGCTGAACAGCCGGGACCGCGAGAAGGCGCTGTGCGTCCTGCACGAGCAGGGCAACGTGGGGCACGAGCAGCGCTGCGCCGGAGCGAAGAAGACCTTCGACGGCACGATGCAGAACCTGTACGTCGACGGCACCAACATGCCCGACGTCACGGCGTCCATCGAGGCCAAGCTCCAGTCCGACACGAGCATCGACGCGGTCGTCACGCTCGGCGCCCCCTTCGCCGACGCCGCCGTCCAGGCGAAGCAGACCGCCGGGAGCAAGGCGGAGATCGACACCTTCGACCTCAACGCCAAGGTCGCCACCGGTCTCCAGACCGACAAGCTCGGCTTCGCCGTCGACCAGCAGCCCTACCTCCAGGGCTACGAGGCCGTCGACCTGCTCTGGCTCCACCGCTACAACCGCAACGTCCTCGGCGGCGGCCTCCCCGTCCTGACCGGCCCGCAGATCATCACCAAGGACGACGCCGACGCCCTGGCCGACTACACCAAGCGGGGTACGCGATGAGCGGCTCGACCGCCGCACCGGAGACGGTGGACGAGCGGCTGGTGCGCACCTCGCCGCTGCGCAAACTGCTCGGCCGCCCCGAACTCGGCTCGGTCGTCGGCGCGGCGGCCGTCTTCCTGTTCTTCGCGATCGTCGCCGACAGCTTCCTCCAGGCCTCCAGCTTCGGCACCGTGCTGTACGCGGCCTCCGTCCTCGGCATCATGGCCGCCCCGGTCGCGCTGCTGATGATCGGCGGCGAGTTCGACCTCTCCGCCGGGGTCATGGTGACCAGCTCCGCGCTGATCTCCTCGATGTTCAGCTACCAGATGACGGCCAACGTCTGGGTCGGCGTCTTCGTGTCGCTCCTGGTCACCCTCGCCATCGGCGCGTTCAACGGTTTCGTGCTGACCCGCACCAAGCTGCCGAGCTTCATCATCACGCTCGGCACGTTCCTGATGCTGACCGGCCTCAACCTCGGCTTCACCAAGCTGATCAGCGGCACCGTCTCCACCAAGGCCATCGGCGACATGGAGGGCTTCGAGTCCGCCCGTGCGCTGTTCGCGTCGACGCTCACCCTCGGCGGCGTCGAGTTCAAGGTGACGATCCTGTGGTGGGCGGCGCTCGTCGGCACCGCCACCTGGATCCTGCTCCGTACCCGCTTCGGCAACTGGATCTTCGCTGTCGGTGGCCAGGCCGACGCGGCCCGCGCGGTCGGCGTCCCGGTCATCCGCACCAAGATCGGGCTCTACCTGGGCGTCGCCTTCGCCGCCTGGGTCTCCGGACAGCACCTGCTGTTCAGCTACGACGTCGTCCAGTCCGGCGAGGGCGTCGGCAACGAGCTGACGTACATCATCGCCGCCGTCATCGGCGGCTGCCTGATCACCGGCGGCTACGGCTCCGCGATCGGCTCGGCCGTCGGCGCCTTCATCTTCGGCATGACCAGCAAGGGCATCGTGTACGCCGAGTGGAACCCGGACTGGTTCAAATTCTTCCTGGGAGCGATGCTGCTCCTGGCCACCCTGCTCAACGCGTGGGTGCGCAAGCGCGCGGAGGCGACGGCATGACGGCCACCCCTGAAGACCTCGCGGGAGCGACCGCGGGACCGCTGGTCGAGCTGGCCGACGTGTCCAAGTTCTACGGGAACATCAAGGCCCTGGAGCATGTCTCACTGGTCGTTCACGCGGGTGAGATCACCTGCGTCCTCGGGGACAACGGCGCCGGCAAGTCCACCCTCATCAAGATCATCGCGGGGCTGCACCGGCACGACGCCGGACGCTTCCTGATCGAGGGGGAGGAGACCACCCTCGCCAACCCGCGCGACGCCCTGGACCGGGGCATCGCCACCGTCTACCAGGACCTCGCGGTCGTCCCCCTGATGCCGGTCTGGCGGAACTTCTTCCTCGGCTCCGAACCCACGCTCGGCGCCGGCCCCTTCAAGCGCCTCGACGTCCGGAAGATGCGCGAGACCACCCGTACCGAACTGCTGCGGATGGGCATCGACCTGCGCGACGTCGACCAGCCCATCGGCACCCTGTCCGGCGGCGAACGCCAGTGCGTGGCCATCGCCCGCGCCGTCTACTTCGGTGCGAAGGTCCTGGTACTGGACGAGCCGACCGCCGCCCTCGGAGTCAAGCAGTCCGGCGTGGTCCTCAAGTACGTGGCGGCCGCCCGCGACGCCGGCCTCGGCGTGGTCCTCATCACGCACAACCCGCACCACGCCCATCTCGTCGGAGACCGCTTCATCCTCCTCAAGCGCGGCGCGATGTCCGGCAGCCACACCAAGGACGATGTCACGCTGGACGAGCTGACCCGGCAGATGGCGGGCGGCAGCGAGCTGGAGGAACTCGGCCACGAGCTGGAACGCACCCCGACCCCCACCCTCCCGGGCGTCCATGGTGCGAAGGGCGAGACTCCCTGAGCGGCGACCGGCCCGGCGCGGCCGACCCCGCCCACCGGCCACCCGGGGCCGGGCAGTGGCAGAATCGAGCCCGGCGGGCGCCGTCCGCCGCCGGCCGCGACCGCGGCCCGGCCCCCCAGACCCCGCAGGGACGATGAGCACGTACCGCGACTTCGCACACCGCGGCTCCGCCCGCGCCACCGTCCTCAAGACCGTCGGCACCAAGGAACGCCGCTCGCACCTCACCGCCCCCCGGGTCCCCACGGTCGGGATCGACATCGGCGGCACCAAGGTGATGGCGGGCGTCGTCGACGCCGACGGCAACATCCTGGAGCAGCTCCGCACCGAGACGCCCGACAAGTCCAAGAGCCCCAAGGTCGTCGAGGACACCATCGTCGAACTCGTCCTGGACCTCTCCGACCGCCACGACGTCCACGCGGTGGGCATCGGCGCGGCGGGCTGGGTGGACGCCGACCGTTCGAAGGTCCTGTTCGCCCCGCACCTCGCCTGGCGCGACGAGCCCCTGCGCGACGCCATCGCCTCCCGCCTCGTCGTTCCCGTCATGGTCGACAACGACGCCAACACCGCGGCCTGGGCGGAATGGCGCTTCGGAGCGGGCCGCGGCGAGGACCACCTCGTCATGATCACCCTCGGTACGGGCATCGGCGGCGCGATCCTGGAGGACGGCCAGGTCAAGCGAGGCAAGTACGGGGTGGCCGGTGAGTTCGGCCACATGCAGGTCGTGCCCTCGGGCCACCGCTGCCCCTGCGGCAACCGCGGCTGCTGGGAGCAGTACAGCTCCGGCAACGCCCTGGTCCGCGAGGCCAGGGAGCTGGCCGCCGCCGACTCCCCGGTCGCGCACTATCTGCTGGACCGGGTGAAGGGGAACATCCCCGACATCACCGGGCCGCTCATCACCGAACTGGCCCGCGAGGGCGATGGGATGTGCATCGAGCTCCTCCAGGACATCGGCCAGTGGCTCGGCGTCGGCATCGCCAACCTGGCCGCCGCGCTCGACCCGTCCTGCTTCGTCATCGGAGGCGGCGTCAGCGCCGCCGACGACCTCCTGATCGGCCCGGCCAGGGACGCCTTCAAGCGCCACCTCACCGGCCGCGGCTACCGTCCCGAGGCCCGGATCGTGAAGGCGCAGCTCGGCCCCGAGGCGGGTATGGTCGGCGCCGCGGACCTGGCCCGGCTGGTCGCCCGCCGGTTCCGCCGGGCCAACCGGCGGCGCGTCGAGCGGTACGAGAGGTACGCCCAGATCTACGACCAGGCGGCGAGCACCATCCGCAACACGCGGTCCACCCGTACCGCCGACTGAACCGCAGCCGCCCTCTTCGGCGTCGACCCTTCAGTACGCCGTCACCGCAGCACCTTAGGGACCACCTGATCATGATCGCAGCCGAGCACCCCGCGGTGCCGCACCAGTCGGAGTCTCCGGGCGACGGCGAGGGCAAGCCACCCGAGGACCGGCGGCATGTGTTCAAACGGCGTTTCATCACCGCGACGATCATCGTGCTGCTGATCGGTATCCCGGCTGGCTACCTGCTGATCTCGGCCGGTCAGAGCCGCCGCTCGGGCCAGGACAAGGAGGCCGAGGCTGCCGCCCAGGGCCTCCGCGAGGGCTGGCCCTCCAAGATGCAGCGCCGGATCTTCGAGATCCCGATCCCCGGCAACGGGCAGGGCGTCCAGTACTACGAGACGAACAACTGGAAAGCCAGCCGGATGTACGCGAAGTTCCGGACGACCTCCGCCGGTCTCGACCGCTTCCTGACCGGAGTGGGCACGGGACGCGCGGCGCTGAAGCCGGACACGATCGACATCAGCTCCCGGGACATCAAGATCGCCGGCTGGTTCTTCGGCCCGGGCGAGGACTGGGCCAGCACCACGCACAGCAACAAGAAGCCGCGCCCCACCCAGAACATCACGGTCAACATGACCGACCCGGCCAGCCCGGTGGTGTACGTGGTCTCGGCGGCGACCCCTTGACGCCCCGCCGTCCGGCGGGCGTACCGGGACGCGCGGACCGCCGGTAGCCGAGAACCGGCCGCGCGCCCCCGGCTCGTCTCGAAGACAACCTGCGAGGAAGTGTTCCGGGAGGCGATGATGATCGCTATGCCGGAAGTTCTGGAGATCCTCGCCCTCGCCTGTACCGGTCTGTACGCCGGATACATGCTCGCCTTCCTGTCGGGCGTCATGCCCGCCCTCAAGGAGGTGGACGACGCGTCGTTCACCCTGATCATGCGGACGGTGAACCGGAAGGTTCCCGGTCCGCTCTTCCTCGTTCTCTTCCTCGGGTCGCTCGCCTTCCCCGTGGCCTCGTTCTTCGTCGAGCCGGACGGGCGGGCGGGCGGCGACACGGCCCTGGTGGGCGTCGCAGCCGTCTGTGCGCTGGTGGGCCACCTCGTCACCTCGGGTGGCAATGTCCCGCTGAACAACGCCCTGGAGGCGTCGAAGGGGCGGGGCGACGAGCGGAGCGCCCGTACGGCGTTCGAGGGCCGGTGGAACGCTCTGCACGCCCTGCGCACGCTGCTGGCCGCCGCCGCATTCGTCCTGGTCGCCGTGGCCGTCACCGGCTGAGGCGGTGCCCCGGTTCCGTGGGCGCGGGTCCGTACCTACGCGAAGCGCCGCCGGGATGAGACGATGGCGAATGAAAATGAGTCTGTGAGCTATTCAACGTCTGCGTTCCGGAGACTTTAATGAAGTCATGAGCACTCACGGACAGAACACGCCGCCCATCCTCGTCATCGGCGGCACCGGCAAGACCGGACGGCGCGTCGTGGAGCGACTGGAGACGCTGGGCCGCCCGGCCCGCGTCGGCTCGCGCTCCGGCGAGATCCCCTTCGTCTGGGAGGACGAGAACACCTGGGAGGCCGCTCTCGACGGAGTCTCCGCGGCCTACGTCACGTACTACCCGGACCTGGCGTTCCCCGGCGCCAGGGAGGCCGTCGGGCGGTTCGCCGCCGTCGCGGTGGCGCGGGGCGTCAAGCGCCTCGTGCTGCTCTCCGGCCGGGGCGAGGAAGGGGCGGTCGCCAGCGAGGACGCCCTCAAGGCCTCGGGTTGCGACTGGACCGTCGTCCGCTGCAACTGGTTCAACCAGAACTTCAGCGAGAGCTTCTTCCTCGACCCGGTCCTCTCCGGCGAGCTGGCGCTGCCGACCGGTGACGCCGTCGAGCCCTTCGTGGACGCCGACGACATCGCCGACGTCGTGGTCGCCGCACTCACCGACGACCGCCACATCGGCAAGACGTACGAGCTGTCCGGACCGCGGCTGCTGAGCTTCCACGACGTGGCGCGCGAGTTGTCGGCCGCCACCGGCCGGACCGTCACCTACATCCCGGTCGGCGTCGACGACTACCGTGCGGCGCTCCGGGAGCTGGGCGAGCCGGAGGAGTTCGCCGATCTCTTCACGCTGATCGTCGACGGCCGCAACGCCAGCATCGTGCACGGCGTCCGCGAAGCGCTCGGGCGGGAGCCCAAGGACTTCGCGGACTACGCCAAGGGGGCGGCGGCAGGCGGGGCCTGGAACGCCTGACCGCTCCTGTTCCGAGCAGCGGTGGTCCGCCGGCCGGGGAGCCGGTCGGCGGACCACCCTGTCGACCGTGTGTCGCCACATACCGACAAGTCGGGGGTCCGGCAGCGCAGCGCCGGAACGCCCGGAGAAAAGAGGGACGCGATGGACGGGCCGGCGTGGGAGGGCAGAGGTGTGGGCGCGCTGCCCCGCCACCTCCGCGGATTCGCGCAGACGCATCTCGCGCTGCGACGTGACTCCCGCCGACTGGTAGCCGCGGTGCCGCTGTTGACATCGGCCGGAGTGCCCGCGGTCGCGGAGTGGTGGCGGCAGTTCCGCGCCATCGTCGACTGGCACCACCGTACCGAGGACGAGATCCTCTGGCCGGGCCTGATCGAGCACGCGCCCGAGATCGCCGCCGGATCGCACCGCATGGTCCAGGACCACGTGGCACTCGACGACTCCATGCTCCGGGTGGCCCGGGCCCTGGAGACGGGCCGGGCCGAGGCACTGGACGGCCCCGCCGGCATGTTCGACTCCGTACTCCACCAACACCTGCACGAGGAGGAGGAGCTGACGTTCCCGGTCTTCGCCCGGGTGCCGCCGGACGTCTTCACCGCTCTGGAACGTCGGGTCCTGGCCGCAGCCCCCTTCGGCGTCAAGCGGATCCTGCCGCCCTGGCTGCTGGACGGACTCCCCGACCCGGACGGAGTGATACCGGGACCGGTGCGGCTGATCGGCCGCACGCTGCTCCTGAAGCGCTACCGCCGCTCCGTGACAGGACTGCTGGAACCCACCTGAGCCGGACCCGCGTCCGCCGGAGCCGGCGGCCCGTACCACCGAACGAGCGGAGAGACACCATGAGCCCAGCCTCCTCCCGTCCCGAACCCGCCCTCCTCGCCGCGACCGTCGGCACCGGTCTGATGGCCGGGCTGTACCTCGCCTTCGACATCGGTGTGATGCCCGCGCTGGCGCGCCGCGACGACGAGGGGTTCGTCAGCGCGATGCGCCGGGCCAACGACGCCCTCGACGACAGCGCCTCCTTCGGGGCCCTCTTCCTCGGGGTGTTCGTGGCCACCGGGGTCGCCGCCCGTCGGCTCCGCCACGCCGAGCAGGGCGAAGCCGCCCGGCGGGCCAGGGCCGCCGCGGTGCTCTACGGGCTCAGCGTCGCGGTGACCATCGGCGTCAGCCTGCCGCTGAACCGCCGGCTCCGGAACGCTCCCGTGGCACCGTCGGCGGCGGTGCGGGCCGCCCGGACCGCCTACGAGCGGCCGTGGCGGACTGCCAACGCCGTCCGTACGGCCGCCTGCCTGGGGGCCCTCGCGCTGCTCGGTGACGCGGCCAGGCGGCGGGTGGCCGCCCGGACACGGTGATGGGGAGGTGTCGAGCGGAGAATCGGGAACCGCCGCCGGCTCCGGACCGTTGGCAGGAGGACCCGGACAGGGCGACCGGCCTCCCGGGACCGGTCCGTGCGGTGGCCGGCGCTTCCCACGAGGGCGGCGGCCGGAGCCGGGCCGACTCGCGGGACCACGATGGCGAAACGGTATGAGGTGACTGTGGTGGATGCGTTCAGCGGCCTGCTGGGAAGTCCCAAGGCCCGGGGAGCATTTCTGCTCAAATCCGTGTTCAACCCCCCGTGGGGCCTGCGCGTCGAGGACCGCGCGCCGCTGTCGCTCGTCACCCTGCTGCACGGGTCGGCGTGGGTGCTCCGCGAAGGCGGCGAACCGGTCAAGCTGGCCGCCGGGGATGTCGCCGTCCTGCGCGGCCCCGAGCCGTACACCCTCGTCGACGACCCGGCCACGTCGCCCGGCGTCACGGTCGCCCCCGAGCAGAGGTGCAGCACCGCCGACGGCGAGGACGTCACGGAGACGATGTCGCTGGGCGTGCGAACCTGGGGCGAGCCGCACCGCTCCGGCTCCACGGTGATGCTGAGCGGCACCTACCAGGCGCCCAACGAGGTGGGCCGCCGGCTGCTGGCCAGTCTGCCCGCCCTGCTGGTGCAGCCCGCGTCGGCCGCCCGGACGCCACTGATCGGCATGCTGGCGGCCGAGATGGACCAGGAGGACGTCGGCCAGGAGGTGGTCCTGGACCGGCTGCTGGATCTGCTGCTGATCAATGTGCTGCGCTCCTGGCTGGTCGAGCCCGGCACGGGGGCGCCGCTCTGGTTCCGCGCCCAGAGCGACCCCGTGGTCGGCCGGGCGCTGATGCTGCTGCACGACCGGCCGAGCGAACCGTGGACGGTCGCCTCGCTCGCCTTCGCCGTCGAGGTCTCCCGGGCCAAGCTGGCACGTCACTTCACCGAGCTGGTCGGCGAGCCGCCGATGTCCTACCTGACCGGGTGGCGGCTCACACTCGCCTCCGACCTGCTGCGCGACCCGGATCTCTCGGTCGCCAGGATCGCCGAACAGGTGGGGTACTCGGGGCCGTTCGCGCTGAGCGCCGCGTTCAAACGCGAACGCGGCGTCAGCCCGCAGGAGTACCGCCGGGGCAAGCGGTCGGAGGGAGCCCTGGCCACCGGGTCCGACGGCCGGACCGTGCTGCTCAGACGCTGAGGCGCACCGCCGGCCGGGGCAGCCCCGGACTCCGAGTACCGGCGCCCGGCACGGCCACGGCCGTGAGCAGCAGTCCGTCCCCGACATACCAGCGGCCGGTGTACGGGTACGCGCCTCGCGCCCGATGCGGTACGCCGCCTCCGGCGGTGGTCGCGCGCGCGTCCACGGGGCGCCGACGGGCCGGGGGCGGTTGCGTGCGCTCCGGACGTACCGAGGCGGTGAACAGGCCGTCGGTGGTGAACGCCACCTCGATGGCTCGGGTCCCGATCCAGCGGGCCGTTGCCGGGTGCCAGGCCTTGTAGACCGACTCCTTCGCGCTGAACAGCAGCCGGTCCCAGGGGACGTCGGGACGGATACCGGACAGCTCCGCCACCCCGCGCCGTTCCGGCCCCGTCGCCACGAGGTCCAGCACGCCGGGAGACAGCGGCAGGGCCCGTTCGGCGTCCACACCGAGCGCCGCCCACACCCCGGTGCGCGCCGCCACCGCACCCCGGTAGCCGGCACAGTGCGTGATGCTCCCGACGACACCGGACGGCCACACCGGGCCGCCCTCCGCGGTGCGCAGCAACGGTACGTACGGCAGGGAGAGTTGGTCCAGGCAGCGGTGGGCGCAGGACCGCGCGGCGGCGAACCGGCGGACGGTCGCCTCGGGTCGTCCGCGCAGCAGCGCCAGCTCCCGGGGGTCGGGCAGGTGGGGCAGCACGTCGTCGAACGCCTCCGCCCGCGCGACCCCCTCCGGGACGACCCGTTCGATCACGGCCGGAGATCCGCCCGGAGCGCACCGAGGACGCCCGGGCGGTGCGTCGCGGCGCCGGTCACCGGGAGCCCGCCCGCTTCACGGCCTCGTCGCTCAAGAGCTGTCCGGCGGTCTCCCCGCAGACTCGGAGGACCGCCGCGACCACCTCGTCCGGACGCTCCAGCGGCAGAACGTGTCCGGCGCCGGGCAGGGGGATGAACGTGGCGTCCGGCAGCGCGGACGCCAGCTCCCGGCCCAGCTCGGGCCGGATGACCTTGTCCTTCTCTCCGGCCAGCACGGCGGCCGGGACCCGCACGGAGGCCAGCGCCGCCCGTAGGTCCATGCCCCGGGACGACCGGAAGCAGGCGGCCCGCACCGGTGGCGCGGTCCCGGCGAACACCTGGCGGTTCACCTCGCGGAGGCGTGGGTCCAGTGCCGTACCCGTCATCCGGCCGAGCAGGAGCCGCCCGAGCGCGGGCCGCCGCAGCGCCCAGGAGAACAGCGGGGCCTCCATCATCGAGGCTTCCTTCTCCGGCGTGTCCTGGTCGTGCGCGGCCGAGGCGACCAGCACCAGCCCCACCGGGCCGGCGCCCGGCCCGGAGGCGGCCGCCAGCGACAGCGCCGCGAACCCGCCCCCGGAGTGGCCGACGATGATCGGCGCACCACCGGCGTAATCGACGACACTCGCCAGGTCGGCGGTCATCGCCTCGGCGCTGATACCGAAGGAGCCCGCGGTCGAGGCGCCGTGACCGCGCAGATCGTGGAGGACGACCGGGAAGCCACGGCGCAGCAGCCGGTCGGTGACCGGGCTCCAGACCCGGCGGCTGCCGCCCCAGCCGTGCGTCAGCACGACCGGGGGCCGCCGCTCGGTGTCGTGTTCCAGCGGGGTCAGTACGGAGAGCGCGAGCCGCCCGCCGTCCTCGGTGGTGAGGAAGACCTCACCGGCGGCGGGCGCGGTCACCGTGTCCTCCCGGCGGCCGGAGCGGCGGACGGGGTGGTGGCGAGCAGCTGGTTGAGCCTGCCGAACGCCGCGCGGGTGGCGCGGGTGTGCATCGCTCCGACGTCCACCAGGTTGGCGAGGAGGGCGAGTTGGCCCTGCGGACTGGCGCGGAAGGACATCACGAGCCGGGTGCCGCCGTCCCCCAGCGGGGTGAGCGTGAACTCCGCGGTGCCGCGGAACGCCCCGTCCACGTATTCCAACGCCAGCCGCTCCGCCCGTTGCACGACGGTGGTGCGGGCGGTGAACCGGAGCTTCTTGCCGCCCTTGTCGACGCCCTTGGTGTGGACGGTGACCCGGGTCAGCGCGCCGACCCGGTCGGGGGCGCCGTCCACCGGTTCGAAGGTGTTGTCGGGCACCCACCACCGCGCCTCGCCCGCGAGTTCGCCCAGCAGGGCCTCCCAGACGGCGTCAGGACCGGCGGCGAGCAAGGCCTCGTCGACGAGCTCGTACTTCTTCACTGCTCCTCCTCCTGCGGGGTGAACGGGAAGGGCCGCTCCCGCGGGAGCGGCCCGGGGCCCTGCTCGGTCAGCCGAAGAAGCCCTGACCGGGGGTGAGGACGTTGCCGGGGTCGAAGCGGCGCTTGGCGTGGCACAGCGCCCCGTAGCTCCTGCCGAAGTGGCGCCGCCAGTCCGAGGCGGTCAGGTCCGGCACCGCCCCGACGAGGTAGCGCTTGGCGCCGAGTTCCACGGCACGGTCGTACAGCCAGCGGTTCTGCTGGACCATCCGTGCGACCTCGGCGTCGCTGGTCCCCGGATTCGGGAAGCGCAGCAGGTCGAAGAGGTATCCGGTCCTGTCCCTCGGCTGGACCGCCATGGGCGCGGTGATCTTGGACGTCGGGTACGGGTAGGTGAGCAGCACCCCGGCGCCCAGACTCTCCGTGGTGAGCTGGCTCTCCACCAGGCGCAGGAAGCGTGCGGCCGAGCGGCGCGGCAGGAAGAGGCTCAGCCACGGCTTGGCCTCGAACCAGTGCCCGGCCTCCTTGAGGAAGGCCTCGTAGCCGTCCAGCCGGAAGAGGTAGTCGCGCAGCGCGTAGTCCTCGATGTGCGCCTCGGCGCGCAGGTCCTCCAGGCCCGACAGCAGCCTCGCCCGGTCGGGGACGTGACCGCCGGAGTACGTGGCGACCGCCTCGATCTTGTAGCGCCAGCCGGAGTCGTCCGGCTTGCGGACCATCTCGCCGCCCTGCATCTGGAAGCGGTGGTCGGCGAGCAGGATCTCCGAGTCCTTCATGAAGGCCGTGACGTCGCTGTAGAACAGGCTGAAGACGGTGGCCCGCTCGGCGGCCGGCACGGTCCGCAGCGTCACCTTGACGATGACGCCGACCTGACCGCCCCCGGCCAGCGCGGTGTGGAACAGGTCGGAGCGCCGGGTCCTCGAGGTGGTGACGACCTCACCGGTGCCGGTCACCACGGTCATCGAGGTCACGGTGTCCGCGATGAGACCCTCGGAGCCCATGGTCAGGCCGATGCCCCCGACACTGAGCGTCCCGCCCACCGAGAGCGGCAGGTAGTCCGGCAGGGCGGGCAGGGTGCGGCCGCGGGGCAGCAGGTGGTCGGTGATCTCCGCCCAGGTCGCCCCCGCCTCCACGGTGATGGAGTCGCCGCCGGTGGAGAGGATGCGCGCCATGCCGCGGGCGTCGACCGAGATGCCGCCGGGCACGGCGGCCTGGCCGTAGCAGGAGTGGGACTCCAGGTCGCCGCCGGTGCCGCTGCGGCCGTTGACCGCCAGCTTCAGCCGGTTGGACCGCGCGTAGCGGATCATCCTGGCGATGTCCTGGACCGAGCCCGGCGTGAGGACCGCCCAGGGCACGGTGCCGTTGACCAGCCGCCCGAAGTCGTGGCTGTAGGAGCCGAACTGGCTGGTGTCCGTGGTGAGTGTGCCGTCCAGCTGCGGTACGGACACGATGCGGTCGCCGGGTCGGCGAGCCGGGTCGGCGGCCCAGGCCCAGCTGCCGGCGGTGGCGTTCCAGCCGATCACCGTGGCGGCGGCGCCGACGGTGCCGAGCACTGCTCTTCGGGAAGGGTTGTGCAGGTTCACGGGGAGGGACTCCATGTCTCGTCGGTCACGCGTGCGGCGTTCAGGAAGCGGTGGGCACGGTCGCCCGCAGGTCCTCGCTGGTACTCAGCCGGTGCTCCGCGGGGTCGAACCGGCTGGTGGCCCGCCGGAAGCGCCAGGTGTAGGTCGGCCAGATGGACGGGTTGCGGCCGTGCTCGTCGAGATACCAGCTGCGGCAGTTGCCGGCGTTCCACACGGTGCCGTCCAGCCGCTGGTCGAGCTTCTGGTTGTAGGCGCGCTGGGCCTCGGGCAGCGCCTCCACGCTGGCCAGACCACGCTTGTCCATCGTTCGCAGGGCGTCGAGGAGGTAGGCGATCTGCGCCTCGATCATGATCACCTGGGAGGAGTGGCCCAGGGTGGTGTTCGGTCCGAGGAGCATGAACAGATTCGGGAACCCGGCGACGCCCGTGCCGCGCAGCGCGCTCATGCCCTCGCCCCAGGCGTCCTTGAGGCTGGTGCCGTCCCGGCCGAGGACGCGTTCCGCGATCGGGCGGCGTACCGCCTCGAATCCGGTTCCGAGCACGATCGTGTCCACCGGGCGCTCCCGGCCGTCGGCCGTGACCACCGCGTCCGCGGTGACCTTGGAGATGTCGTCGGTGACCAGCTCGACGTTGGGCTGCTGGATCGCGGGATAGTACGTGTTCGAGAAGAGCAGCCGTTTGCAGGCCATCACGTAGTCCGGGGTGAGCCGGGCCCGGAGCGCTTCGTCCGGCACGCTCTTCTTGAGGTGGTCGGAGGCCATCTTCTGCATCTTCCCGGCGACGGCCGGGCGCGCCATCACGAACGCCAGGATCTCCCGGCCCCACATGTTGAAGTTCCGGCGGAAGCGCTGGTAGCCGGGGACGGAGGTCAGCAGCTTTGTCTGGAGGGCGCTGTTGGCCTTGTCGTTCTTCGGGCCGATCCAGGGCGGGGTGCGCTGGTAGAGGTCGAGCTGCCCGACCTCCGGCTGGATGGCGGGGACGAACTGGATGGCGGACGCCCCGGTGCCGACGACGGCGACCCGGCGGCCGGTGAGGTCCAGGTCGTGGCGCCACCGCGAGGAGTGGAAGACCTCGCCCCGGAACTCGGAGAGACCGGGGATGTCGGGGATGGCCGGCTCGCTGAGGTAGCCGGTGCCGGTGACCAGGACCCGGGCGGTGTAGTCGCCGCCCGTGGTGGAGATCAGCCACCGCTTGCGCAGGTCGTCCCAGCGCGCCTCGGTCAGTTCGTGTCGGAAGCGGATGCGTGAGCGCACCCCGAACCGGTCGGCGCAGTCGCGCAGATAGCCGAAGAGCTCCCCCTGCTTGCCGAAGGTGCTCTTCCAGTTCGGGTTCGGTGCGAACGAGAAGGAGTACAGGTGCGACATCACGTCACAGGCGCAGCCCGGGTAGGTGTTGTCGCGCCAGGTGCCGCCGACCTCGTCGGCCCTCTCGAAGACCAGGAAGTCGTCGATGCCCTGCTGCATGAGCCGGATAGCGGTGCCGAGCCCGGAGAATCCGCTGCCGATCACCGCCACCCGCAGATCGCGGGCCGGGTCCAGGGGTGCCTGAGCCATCCCGGTCACCCCTTGCGGGCGAGCGTCAGCCGGAAGTTGTTGAAGAAGCGGTCCTCCAGCGTGTACGCGAAGATGTCCAGGTAGCGCTCGAAGCGGGCCACCACCTCCTCGCTCTCCAGCGCCACAGCCTCCTCGCGCCGCTCGGCGAGCAGCACCAGCCAGGCGCGGCACGCCCGGGCGAACGCCTCACGCTCGTTGACCAGTTCCACCACCTCGAACAGGCCCTCGGCGGCGGCCGTCAGCTCGTGCAGGTGCGGGATGTGCATCCCGGCGAACTCGGAACGCTGGAGGAACTTCAGGTCCGCCAGGATCTTCCGGCCGATCGGCTGGGCCTCGGCGGTCATCGTGTGCAGGACGAACCGGCCGTCCGACACCAGCGCTTCGTGCACCTGCCGGAAGAAGAACCGGTAGCGCTGGGTGCGCTCCTTCGGCGACAGGCTGGAGGGGACGAAGTGCTCCAGTGCGTTGACACAGAACGCGGCGTCGTAGGCCCCCGGGTCGCTGTGCTCCGACCAGCTCTGCACCCGGGTGGTGAGGGCCGGGTTGTCCAGGCCCGCGATGAACTCGGCCTGGGTGCGGCTCAGCGTCAGGCCGACCGCCTCGCGTACGCCGTGCTTCCGCGTCAGCCGGTCCATCAGGGTGCCCCAGCCGCAGCCGATGTCCAGCACCCGGCCCTTGCCCGCCGCTTCCGCGAGCTCGGCGAACGCGTCGAGCTTGCGTTCCTGTGCGATGTCGAGTGCCTCGGTGAGGCCCTCGCCCTCCTGCCAGTAGCCGCCGCTGTACATCATGCTGGGACCCAGCAGCAGACGGTAGAACTCGTTTCCCACCTCGTAGTGGTGGCGGACTGCGTCCACCTCCGGCTCCGCGGTGTGGGAGGCGATCGTCGCCATCCTCGTCCTCTCCTCGCAGCTTCTGCCGACCGGGCGCAGAGCGCGTCGTACGGCTGTCCGGTCCTGAACCGTGCTCAGAGGGAGCCAAGCGGACCTGTGCAATCCGTCCGCAACAGCGGCGTGTGACCGCCCTGTTGCGGCCCGGTTGCGAGGAGCGGCTTGCATGCCGACACGACCGTACGTCGCGTTGAGAGAGGAACAATCATGGCACTGCCGACTGTCGAGGTTCTCTCGGAGCAGCTCGCCGCCGTCTCCGGAGCCACCGAAGTGACGCCCGACGCGCCGATCCGGCACATCCCGGGTGTGGACTCGCTTGACCTGATGGAGTGGCTCTACAACTTCCAGAACGAGCACCCGGACGTCCCCGCCGACGAGTCCCTCTTCGCGGACCTGGACGACAGCACGACCATGCGGGACGTGTACGCGAAACTGGTCGACCTGGCGCCGCAGCCGGCCGAGGCCTGAGGCGGGCCCATGAGTGGATTCGCCGTCGCCGGGTGGGGCAAGGCCCTGCCCGAGCGGGTCATCACCAGCACCGAACTGGCCGAACGCTTCGGGGTCGACGAGCACTGGGTCGTCAGCCGTTGCGGCATCCGTGAGCGGCGGGCGGTGGACCCGGGGCAGACCACCGCGTCCCTGGCCATCGACGCGGGCCGCGCCGCACTCGCCAAGGCGGGACTGACCGGTGCCGACATCGCCCATCTGATCGTGGCAACGGCCACCCCCGAGCAGCCGTCCCCCGCCACATCCGCCTTCGTCCACCACGAACTGGGCATCGGCGGCGGGGCGATGGACGTCAACTCCGAGTGCGCGGGCTTCGTCTACGGACTGGTCGCGGCCATGGGCATCCTGCGCATGGACCGCCGCCCGATCCTCCTCGTCGGCTCGGACACCCACACCCTGACCGCCGATCCCGCCGACCGGGACCTCTCCATCCTCGTCGGCGACGGCGCGGCCGCGGTGGTGCTCGTACCGGGTCCGGAAGATCCCGTTCTGGCCTGGAACCTGGGCGCGGACGGATCATGTGCAGATGCACTCAAGGTCCAGGCGGGCGGAAGTCGGATGCCCACGACACCGGAAACGGTCGCGCGGGGGCTCCATTTCGCCCAGATCAAGGGCAACGAGATCTACCTCAACGCCGTCCGCTACACGGTGCGGACGGTGCGCGAGACGCTGGAGAGCGCCAAGATCTCTCCGACGGAGGTGGACCACGTCATCCCGCACCAGGCGAACATCCGCATCATCAACTCCGTGATGCAGCACTCGGGTCTGCGCCCGGAGGCCCTGATCACCAATCTGGACCGGTACGGCAACACCGCGTCGGCCTCCATCCCGCTGGCGCTCACCGAGGCGCTGGACGCGGATCGGATCAAGGCCGGGGAGCTGGTGCTGCTCGCCGGGTTCGGGGCGGGCATGACCTGGGGTTCGGTCCTGATGCGCTGGGGAGGCGCCGCGTGAGCGGAGGAAAGGAAGCGGGCAAGCGGCCCGAGGCGCCGGTGGCTCTGGTCACCGGCGCCTCGGGCGGCCTCGGGCAGGCGCTGGCGGTCGAACTGGACGCGCTGGGCTGCCGGGTGGCCGTCCACTACCGCAGCTCGGCCGACCAGGCCCGGGCGGTGAGCGAGAAGCTGACGAACGACTCGGTCGTCGTCGGCGCGGACGTCGGGTCGTGGGAGGAGACCCAGCGGCTCCACCGAGAGGTCGAGGAGGCGCTCGGCCCCATCGACGTGGTGGTCAACAACGGAGCCGTCCGCAAGGACGCCCTGATGGCGATGCAGTCCCCGGACGACTGGCACGAGGTCATCCGTACCAACCTGCTGGGATCGTTCCACACCAGCAGGGTGGCGCTGCCGTACATGCTGCGGCGGCGCTGGGGCCGGATCGTCAACGTGGTCTCGCCGTCGGGATTCATCGCCACGGCGGGGCAGACCGCGTACTCCGCCTCCAAGGCGGGTGTCATGGGGATGACCCGTGCGCTGGCGGCGGAGTGCGGCCGGCGCGGGGTCACGGTGAATGCCCTGTCACCCGGGTTCATGATCACCGGCATGACCGATCAGCTGCCGGAGAGCATCGTGTCGGACATGGCGCGCAAGGCGCCGGTCCCGCGGTTCGTCACGGTCGAGGAGGTCGCCCGCAGCGTCTCCCTCTTCCTCGACCAGGACTGCATGACCGGACAGGTGGTCAGCATCGACAGCGGGGTCTCGATCATGTGAGCCGGCACCGCGGCGGAACGGCATCGGGGAGGAACGCGGACCGCGTTCCTCCCCGATGCCGTTCCGGGTTCAGTTCAGCCGGTGTGTTGACAAGGCCTCCCGCTCCGCCCGGGCGGGAGACACCGGGAGCCGGGTCCGTTCCAGCAGGCCCAGGTAGGCGGCCTCGCTCTCGGGGCTCGGATCGCAGCCCAGCTCCTCGGCGAGGACGACGCGCAACTGCTGGTATATCCGCAGGGCCTCGGCTCTGTTCCCGGCCAGGCGGTGAGCGGTCATCTGGCAGCGGTAGGCGCTCTCCCGGAACGGCGCCTGACGCACCGCCTCCTCCGCGTACCGCAGGGCGTGGTGGGTGTCGCCGAGCGCGGACGAGGAACTGCTCGCGGTCTCCAGGGCCGAGACCCGCAACTCCTTGAGGTGGCGCCGGACGGACTCCACCCACTCGCTCTCGTGGGAAGCGAGGAACGGCCCGCGCAGCAGGGACACGGCGGTGGTGGCGAGCCGCTGCGCGGTGCTGTGGTCGCCCTCACGGTGGGCGACGGCGGCGGTGAAGGCGGCCTGCTCCGCGCGCTCCACATCCACCTGGGCGTACTCCGGCAGCTGGAGCAGGTAGCGCCCGCCGCATGCGATCACCGCCGGCTCGGCGTTCTCCTGCTCCGAGAGGAGAGGCCGAAGGCGGCTGACGACACTGCGTAACGCCGAGGCCCAGGTGGTGGGCAGGCCATCGGGCCATATGGTGTCGGCGAGTTGCTCCCGGCCTGTGCCGGAAGGACGCTCCAGGCAGAGCCGGGCCAGGGCGATCTGCGCCTGATGGCTGGCCAGGACCCGTGGGGCTTCGGATTCATGTTCGATGGAGACAAGGCCGACAAGCCTGATGAGCACGGTCGATCCCCCCAAGAAATGGTTGAGGCGACTTCCTCGGCGACATGGATGACGGAAGTCGACTTTCTGGCGTGCGTGCGGTTCCGTGCGCAGGGCCCGGGGCGCGACTCTGGACCGAGCGGACGTGAGGATCCCGTGCGAGGTCTGCGGTGGGCCGGAACGGGCTTGGTCAAATCTTCTCCACAGCTGAGTAAACAGCATTCTCGTTCAAAAGGGGTGTGTGTCAACCGCACGGTAAAGTTGCAAACGTTAACGAACGGTGAATCGGGGGCTCTGGCACATGCCAAAAGATTGGTGACTGTTTGATCTTGCTCCCGTGTTGCGTCTCGATTGCGAGAAGGCCGTTGAATTCGAGGCGCATCAGATTCGTTGCACCCGTGTGCAATGGCAGTCACGAATGAGAGGACGGCCGATGGCATCCGCAGCGTGGGGGAGAGTCGCGCACAAACTGGAAGCGACGCGGCGCCGCGTGGACTCCCTGGAGTGGGAGTCCGAGCGCCGCAACAGCTTCGTCCCCTACACCGCCGAGCGGGACACGGCCTACGTCGACCTCGACGGCCGACGGCTGCTGATGATGTCCGGCTACAGCTACCTCGGCCTCTCCGGTGACGAGCGGGTGGTGGCGGCGGCCCGGGCCGCCGCAGACCGCTACGGCACCGGCAACCACGGAGTGCGGGCCCTCGCCGGCTCCATCCCCCTGCACGAGGAGCTGGAGGCCGAGGTCGCCGCCGTCGCCGAGCGGGAACGGGCCATCGTCTTCGGCTCCGGCTACGCGGCCAACGTCGGGACGATCGGTGCCCTGGTCGGTCCCGGCGACACCGTCTACGTCGACAAGTACGCCCACGCCAGCATCGTCGACGGCTGCCGCCTCAGCGGCGCCACCGTGGTCCGCTTCCGGCACAACGACACCGACCACCTGGCCCGCCGCATGGAGGCCGCCGCCCCCGGCGGAGTCCGCCTGGTCATCGTCGACAGCGTCTACTCCATGGACGGCGACATCGCGCCACTGCCCCGACTCCGCGAGGTCTGCGACGCCCACGAGGCGTTGCTGATGACCGACGAGGCCCACGCCCTCGGCGTCATCGGTCGCACCGGTCTGGGGGTGGAGGAGCACTTCGACCGGCAGGTGCGGGTGGACGTGAAGCTCGGCACCCTGTCCAAGGCCATCCCCTCCATGGGCGGCTGGGTCGCCGGTCCGGCCGAGCTCATCGGCCATCTCCGATACGCCGCACGGCCGTTCCTCTTCTCCGCGGCCCTCGCACCCGCCTCGGCGGGTGCCGCCCTGGAGGCGCTGCGCGTGCTGCGCGCCGAACCGGAGCGCGTCGCCCACGTCCAGCGGATCGGCGCCCGGTTCCGGGAGCTGGTGACCGCGGGCGGCATGCGGACCGGCGACAGCGAGACCGCCGTCGTCCCGCTCATCGCGGGCAGTGACGAGTCGGCCTACGACCTGGCCACCACCGCACGCCGCCTGGGCGTGGTCGGGCTGCCCGTGGTCACCCCCGCCGTACCGCGTGACCTGGCCCGGCTGCGGATCGCCGTCACCGCACGGCACACGGACGCGGACGTGGAACTCGCCGCCGAGGCCTTCCTCAAGGCCGCGGGGCAGTGCGGCCTGCTGGCGGGCTGACCTCCCCGCCGCCGGCGCACCCACGCGCTCGCGGCCCACCGTGTCCACGGCCGACGGCCGGTCACCGGAACGGGAAGGAAGCACAGGAGAATGCGCAACGAGGCGGAACGCTCCGCCCGGCCGGACGTCGCCATCAGCGGGATCGGCACCGTCACCCCGGCCGGACTCACCACCGACCACCTGTGGAACGCGGTCTCGGCAGGCCGCTCCCTCGCGGTCGACCTCACCCACTTCGACACCGCCGACCACCGCATCCGCATCGGCTGCCGGGTGCCGGAGCTCACCGGCCACGGCCTGCCCTGGCAGGAGGCACTGGCGAGCAAGGCCGCCCGGCGGCTCGATCCCTTCGCCCGCTACGGGCTCGCCGCCGCGCTGGCCGCCCACGCCGACGCCGGGCTGCCGCAGGCGCCCGCCGCCCGCTGCGCCATCGTCGTCGGCAACGCCGTCGGCGGTCGCACCACCAGCGACGCCGAGTCCGTCAACTTCGCGGCGAGAGGCCCCGGCGGGGTGCGCCCGATGATGCCCCTGATGACGATGCCGAACGCGGCCGCCGCCCAGATCGCCCTCCAACTGGGCTGGCACGGACCGGCGCTCACCGTCAGCACCACCTGCGCCAGCGGAGCCGACGCCATCGGGATCGGCGCGGCCATGCTCCGCGACCACCGCGCCGACGTGGTGATCGCGGGAGGCTGCGAGGCGACCCTCACCCCCATCACCCTCGCCGGGTTCGGCAACCTCAACGCCGCCTCCACCCGTACCGAGGCCGCCACCGCGTGCCGGCCCTTCGACGAGAGCCGGGACGGGTTCGTGATGGGCGAGGGCGCCGCCTTCGTGGTGCTGGAACGGGCGGCGGACGTACGGGCCCGGGGCGGCCGGGTGCACGGCCTGGTCGCCGGATACGCCGCGACCTCCGACGCCCACCACCTCTCGGCCCCGCACCCCGACGGGGCGTTCGCCGCCGAGGCCATGTCCGGCGCGCTCGCCGACGCCGGGCTGACACCGTCGGACATCGCCCATGTCAACGCCCACGGCACCGCCACCGTGCACAACGACCGTGCCGAAGCCACCGCCCTGACCAAGGTGTTCGGGCCCCACGGCCCCCCGGTCACCGCCAGCAAAGGCGTGCTCGGCCACCTCATCGGAGCGGCCGGAGCCGTCGAACTCGTGGTCGCCGTGCTGACGATGAACGCCGGCGCGGTGCCGCCCACCGCCAACCACACACGAACGGAACCCGAGATGGAGATCGACGTGGTCCACGGCACCCCGCGGCCTGTCCCCACCGGCCCCGCGCTGACCAACTCCTTCGGCTTCGGCGGCCACAACAGCAGCCTGGTGGTGACCCCCGCATGACGACCCTGCCCGGATCCGCACTCGACCCGTCCGCACCGCTCCTCGACGCCGGCGCCGCCCGCCGCTACCGCACCGTCACCCGCCGGGCGCTCGGCCGCCCGGCGTCCGACCGGGCCGGGACGGGCCCCCTCGCCGCCTTCGTCCTCACCCACCCCCTCGCCGAACGCACCGTCGCCGATCTCGCCGCCGGGCACGGCCCGTACTCCCTGGTGCACCTCGCCCAGGAGATCGAGCTGCACCACCCGGCGCGCGCCGGGGCCCCGCTCGACGCGTCCGCCGGACTGGACGCCGTACGCGCCGAACCCAAGGGCACCCGGCTCGTCCTGACCACCACGCTCACCGACCGGACGACCGGCGCCGAACAGGCCCGGCTCACCGCCCACATCCTGCTCGTCGGCATCCGGGCCGCCGAACCTCGCGGCACGCTCGTCCCCACGGCCGTGCCCCGCCAGGAGGCGCCCGGCGCCACGGTCAGCCGCGAACTCGGAATCGACCGGGAGTGGATCGCCGACTACGGCCACGCCGCCGGAGACCTCAACCCGGTCCACCTCGATCCGCGGGCCGCCCGGCGAGCCGGTTTCGCGGACGTCATCGCGCACGGCATGAGTCTGGTCTCGCTCGCCGTGGAGGAGGCCGCCGAACGCTACGCGGACGGGGATGTCGACCGGGTCCTGGCCGTCGGCGCGCGCTTCGCCCGCCCGGTCCTGCCCGGCGAGGGAACCACCCTCGACCTCACCCCCTCCGCCGCCGGGGACACCGTCGCGTTCACCGTGCGCTCCCGGGGCGCCGCCGCGGTCAAGAGCGGCCGGCTCCGGCTGGGCCCCGCGACGGGAGCCGGCCGATGACCGGTGCCGAGCGGTACGGCGGGACCGCCGACGCCGTACTCCGCTGGGCCGAGAAGACCCCGGACGCCCCAGCCCTGTGGTGGAACGGAGCCCCCACCAGCTACCGGGAACTGGCCGACGCGACCGACGCCGCCCGCGCGCGGCTCGCCGAGCACGTGCCTGTCGGCGCCACGCTCGCCGTGCTCGACGACAAGTCGCCCGGCACCGTCGCCACCATCCTCGCCTGCCTGGCCTCGGGACGCCCCGTGCTGCTGCCCTCGCCCACTCTGCCGTCCGACCACCTCGCGGCGGTGATGGCGGAGTCGGGCTGCCGGTACGCGCTCGCCGGGCCGACCGTCACGGCGGCGGTCCCGCACGGTGGCGAGTACCGTGCGGGAGCGGTGCCGCCGGGCACCGCCGTGGTTCTCACCACCTCCGGCTCCACCGGCATCCCCAAGGCCGTCCCCCTGCCGCACAAGGCGGTGGACGCCTTCACCGGCTGGGCCGCCGACGCCTTCGGCATCACCGAGTCCACCCCCGTCCTCAACTACGCCCCGCTCAACTTCGACCTCTGCCTGCTCGACGTCTGGACCACCCTCGCCCACGGCGGTCAGGTGGTGCTGGTGGACGCCTCGACGGCGGCCAGCGGCTCCAGGCTGCTCCGCCTGATGCGCACCCACCGCGTCGAGGTGGTCCAGGCCGTCCCCCTTTTCCACGCCCTGGTCTGCGCCCAGGCCCGCGCGGAGGACGGCGACCCGCTGGAGGCCGTCCGGCACGCGGCGTTCACCGGCGACGTGCTGCCCGAGCAGGTGCTCGCCGATCTCGCGGAACTCGTCCCCGGCGCCCGGCTGCACAACATCTACGGCTGCACCGAGACCAACGACAGCCTGATCCACGAGGTCGACCGGCGCCTGCCGTCCTCCGTCCCGATGCCGTTGGGCCGCCCCCTCCCGGGCGTACGCATCCGGCTGCGGGACTCCGACGGCCGGCTGCTGACCGGGCCCGGCCGCGGCGAACTGGAGGTCGCCACGCCCTTCCAGAGCACCGGGTACGCCGATCCGCGCCGGGCCGCCGAGAAGTTCGTCCTGGACCCGGCGGCGGACGGCGGCACGGGCACCCGGTGGTTCCGCACCGGGGACCTGGTCGAGAGGGACGTCGACGGCACCCTCCGGCTCGTCGGCCGACTCGACCACCAGGTGAAGATCCGGGGCGTCGCCGTCAACACCGGTGAGGTCGAACAGGTGCTGCTGGAACACCCCGACGTGCTGGAGGCCGGGGTGACCACGGTCCCCGACCCGGTCGAGGGCCGCCGCCTGGTCGCGGTCGTCCGGCTGGACCACGCTTCCACCGCCACCAGCCTCGACCTCAAACGGCACTGCACCGCCCGGCTGGCCCGCGGCTGGGTACCGGGTCTCCTCACCCCCGTACGTGAGCCCCTGCCGCGTACCGGCACCGGCAAGGTGGACCGTCGCGCGCTCGCGACGGTGACCGCTTCCGCAACCGCGGCCACCGCATCCTGACCCGGTCCGGCCCGCCCGTCGTGGGCCGCCGGCAGTCCCTCGGCAGGTCCGAAGCCTTCCGAAGACCCTGTACGAGCAAACCGCCAAGGAGCACTCTGTGAGCAACACCGAACAGATCAGCGAGTACATCGTCCGGGAGTTCCTGCCCGACCTCACCCCCTCCCAGCTCCCGCACGACCTGGACCTCCTGGCCGACGGCGCCATCGACAGCCTCGGCGTCCTCAAGCTGATCGCCTGGGTCGAGCACCACTTCCGGCTCGCGGTCGGCGACACCGACCTCGACCCCGACAACTTCCGCAGCGTCAAGGCCATCGACGCCTACATCGCGCGCTCCCGGAGTGCCGCCGCCACGGGCGGCTGAGCCGTGCACCCGGCCCTCGTCCCGATCGTCGACCGGCGCGCACCGGCCGGCCCGGACCAGTGGGACGCACTGTGGCAGGCGCTGGCCGACGGCGCACTGGACCACGGAGACACGCTGGCGCTCCTCGCCTCGCTCACCGCGGCCCTGCCCGAGCCCGACAGCCTCCTCGCTCTCCTCGACACACTGGACCGGCGGCGCCCGGCGCGGCCCGCGACGCCGTGGCCCGGCACCGTCAACGTGGTGGGCACCGGTGGCGGGCCGCCCACCGTCAACCTCTCCACGGCCTCCGCGCTGGTCGCCGCCGCCTGCGGGGTACGGGTCGTCAAGTCCGGCTCACGCGCCCACACCGCGCGCACCGGCTCCATCGATCTCCTGGACCGGCTGGGTGTCCCGCTCGCCGCCTCACTGGACCAGGCGTCCGGCCAACTCGACGCCCACGGCATCGCCTTCACCGGGCCGTTCGTCTACCCCGCGCAGCTGGCCCGGCTCGCTCTGCTGGCCATCCCCACGTCCATGCGGGTGTTCGGCCGGTTCCTCAACACCGTCGGCCCCTTCCTCGCGGCTGTCCCGGTGGCCGCCCAGGTCACCGGGGTCAGCGGGGATGAGATCCCACCGGCTCTGCGGGCCGTCGCAGCCCGGCCGGGAGCCCCGACGACGTGGCTGGTCACCAACCCGCTCGGCGCGGACGAACTCCTCAGCATCTGCGACAACACCATCCACCTTCCCGACGGCAGCACGCTGACGCTTCGAGCGGGCGACCTCGTCCCCGCCGACGGAGCGCCCGACGACCTCGCCCCGGTCGCCCGGGAGGCTGCCGCGGGCCACTTCCGTACCGTCCTCGCGGGCCGGGCGGGCGGCTCCCTGCGCGCCACCCTCCAGCTCAACGCCGCCGCGCTCGCCATGGCGGCCGGGCATCGCGACGACTGGGCCAAGGCGGTTGCCGAGGCGGGCGAAGCGCTCGACGAAGGGGCGGCGATCGACCTGCTGGAGCGGCTGACGGGGGTGGACCGTGCCCGCTGACTTCTTCGCCGAGGCCCGCGCCCGCGAGGAGCTGGGCCTGGCGGTCTTCCTCAACGCGGGCGACCCGTCGTTGCCCGTCCTGACCGATCTCGTCGCGCTGCTGGACGAGTCCGACGTCGACTGCCTGGAACTGGCCGTCCCCTTCCCCGACTCGCCCACCGACGGGCCCGTCGTGCGCCGCTCCGCCGACCGGGCGCTGGCACGGGGTGTCGCACTGCGCGAGACCCTCGCCTTCGTCGCCACCGTACGACCGACGCTGAAGCGGCTGCGGATCGCGGTCCTCGCCGACTGGAGCCACAGCCTGCGCACCGTCCCGCCCGCCGACTACGCCCGCGCCGTGGCGGACAGCGGCGCCGACGCCCTCCTGGCCCACGGCCTGCCGCCCCGGCTGCGGTCGGCCCACCACGAGGCGCTGCGCTCGGCGGGCCTGCCCGAGGTCACCACCTGCTACCCGGCCAGCTCACCGGCCACGGTCGCCGAGGCGGCGGCCCATGCCACCGGATACCTCTACCTGGTCGCGCGCTACGGGCGCAGTGGCGCCGGATCGCCCGAGGGCGGACACGCCGGCCTCGCGCCCTTCGTCGGTTCCCTTCGCGACCTCACCGCCTCCCCGATAGCCGTCGGCTTCGGGGTGTCCACCGCTGAGGATCTCGCCTCCGTGGCCCTGAGCGGCGCGGACGCGGCGATCGTCGGCTCCGCCGGAGTGGCCGCGCTGGAACGGAGCCTGGAGGCCGGGTCCGACCCGGTCGACGGCTACCGCTCCTTCGCAGCCGCCCTCGGTCGTCCCGCTACCGTCCGCCCGAAGGAGGACACCCGTGCTCATCCGAAACATCGAGACCGTCAAGACAGTTGACTGGGGCAACGGACTCAGCCGCAGATTCATACTGGACGCCGACGGCCTCGGCTACAGCGTCACCGACACCACGGTACGGGCCGGGACCAAGTCCCGCCTGGAGTACCGCAACCACCTGGAGACCTGCTACTGCATCGAGGGCTCCGGCGAGGTGGTGGAACTCGACGGCACCAGTCATCCGCTGACGCCGGGCGTCCTCTACTCGCTCGACAACAACGACCCGCACTTCCTGATCGCCTCGCCCCACGAGGACCTGCGTCTGGTCTGCGTCTTCGCCCCGGCGCTCCGCGGCGACGAGGTCCACAGCCTGGACGAGAACGTCTCCTCCGCCTACTAGTGCCTGTCGTCGAACCGCCGCCTGCCGGGCGACGCCCGGCACGCACGCTCCAGGCCGCTCACCCGACGGGCGCCTGAACCACGGGCGCCCGCCGACCTGACGACGGCGGAGAACCGCCGTCACCTCTCAGCCCGTCATCGACCGAGGCCACCCGCACGGCCCGTACGGAAGGCTCCGCCATGAGGAACCGAGACGCGGATCAGCAGGCGCTCTGCGCTGGCATGGCCCAGTGGGGCAAGATCCTGAGCGAAGGACACATCGACGCGGACGCCCGGTCCGCGTTCGAACCGCACCGCTGGCGGTCCCTCGCCGAAAGCGGCGTCCTCGGGCTGCCGTTCCCCCAGCGATGGGGCGGCGCGGGCCAGCCCCTCCTCACCACCCTGCATGTCCTGGAGACCCTCGGCGAGACCTGCCGGGAGTCCGGACTGAACTTCTGCGCCACCACCTCGATGGCCAGCACCGGTGTACCGCTCACCGCCTTCGGCAGCGACGCGCTGCGCGAGCGCTATCTGCCCGGAATCTGCTCGGGCGAGCTGATCGGCGCACACGCCATCACCGAACCCGACAGCGGCTCGGACGCCATGGCGATGACCACCCGTGCCGAGCGCGACGGCACGCACTACGTCATCACCGGTGGCAAGGCATTCGTCAGCAACGGCCCGATCGCCGACGTATTCGTCGTCTACGCGCGTACGCGCCCGGAAGGCGGACCGCTCGGCACCACCGCCTTCCTCGTGGACCGGGACACCCCGGGGCTCTCCGTCGGCGGATCGACCGCCAAGATGGGGCTGCGGACCGCCCCGCTGTCCACCCTGCACCTCGACGGCTGCCGGATACCCGCCGAGCGGGTGCTGGGCCGGGTGGGCGGCGGACTGCTCGTCCTCGACCACGTCATGAAGCGCGAGATCCTCTTCGGCTTCACCGTCCAGCTCGGTGAGATGCGCCACCGGCTCGACCGCACCGCCGCCCACGCGAGGGAACGCAAGGCGTTCGGCCATCCCATCGGCGACTACCAGGCGGTCTCCCACCGCGTGGTCGACATGAAGATCCGCACCGAGACCTCCGCCAAGTGGCTCTACGACACCGCCGAGCGACTCGCGGCGGGCGAGGACGTCACCGCCGACCTCGCCATCACCAAGATCCTCGCCAGTGAGGCCGCCCTGTCCACCAGCCTCTCCGCGGTCCGGGTCTTCGGCGGCGCGGGCTACCTCGCCGAGGTCGGCCTGGAGAAGGAGGTCCGGGCGGCTGTCGCCGGCACCCTCTACTCCGGGACCAACGACATCCAGTACAACCACGTCGCCTCGGTCCTGGGGCTGGGCGGATGAGCGCCCCGACCGGACCGCACCCGCGCCTGCTCAAGGTGTGCGGTGCCACCACCCCCGAGGAGGCGTCCGCCGTGGCCGCGCGCGCCGATCTCGTCGGCCTCTGGTACGGGGTGGAGAACGGGGCCCGCGACCTGACCGGCACTCAGCTGGCCGAACTGGCCGACGCCGTCCGCACCGCGGGCCGTGCCGAGCCCGTGCTCGTCACGTTCCTGCACGACGCCGACCGGATCGCCTCGGCCGCCCGCGCCGCCCGGGTGCGCTGGATCCAGCTCCATGCCTACCAACCGCCCGCCGCCGTCACCGCCCTGCGCTCGGCCCTGCCCGACGCGGTGCTGGTCAAGGCGGTGCACGTCCTCGACGGGGCGTGCGTGGAGCGGCCCTTCCTCCAGGCGTACGCCCGTGCCGGGGCGGATCTGTTCCTCGTCGACGCGGCGACCCGGGGCGGGGCTGTCGGCAGCACCGGCCACCGTGTGCCGGCCGAGGCGCTGGAGGCACTGCTGCCCACCCTGCCCCTGCCGTTCCTCCTCGCGGGCGGCCTCACCGAGGCCGACGCCCCCGGCCACGCCTTCGCCTCACACCCCGGGTTCCGGGGCGTCGACATCGACAACGCCGCCCGTGCCGACGGTGGTCCGCTCGACCCCGCCCGGGTCGCGGTGCTGGACCGCGCCTGGACCGCAACCCCAGCCCCACTCCCTGGGGAACACCCCGTCACCTCGTGAGGAAAGACCCGATGACGCAGCCCTTCCTCTCCGCGCTCCTCGGCGCGGAGCGCCCCGTGATCATGGAAGTGAAATCTCGCGACGCGTACGGCGTCGACCTGTTGCGGGGCCGCACCCCCGGCGACATCGCCGCTGCCTACGGGCGGGCCGGGGCCCCGTGCGTGTCCGTCGTGACCGGCCGGTGGTTCGGCGGGTCGCCCGCCATGCTGCACGAAGTGACCGCCCGCGTGGACGTCCCGGTTCTGCTCAAGGACTTCGTGACCCGGCGCGACCAGATCGCCACCGCCGCCCGCTCGGGCGTCTCGGCGGTCCTGCTGACCGCCGCGCTGCTGCCCCGGGAGTCCCTGCACGACCTGGCCCGCGAGTGCCAGGCGCACGGGCTCACCCCGTTCGTGGAGATCACCCGCGCCGAGGAGGCGATCGGTCTGCCGGACCCGCGGACCTGCGTCGTCGCGGTCAACAACAAGGACATCACCGCACGCGAACGGGATGCCGGGAACCTGGACCGCAGCCGCGCGCTGCTGCCCGCCGTACGCGCCGCGGGCACGCTCTGCCCCGTGAGCGCCAGTGCGGTGAGCGCCCCCACCACCGCTGCCGGTCTGCTGGCCGAGGGCTACCGGGGCCTGCTCATCGGCACCTCGCTCCTGCGCGCCCCGAGCGTGGAGGCCTGGCTGGCCGAGCTCGACGCGCAGCTGGCCGCGAACACCGGGGCGGCCGGGCGCTTCGTGGTCCCGCCGACCGTCGAAGCGCCCCCAGGTCTGCCGCACCCCGTCCCCGCGCCCAGCACGCTGACGCCCGCCGGGCCGGAGCAGCCGGCGGGTCCCGTCGACGAGGCCGGAGGCGTGCCCGCGTGAGCACCGCGTCGACGGGGCCGGTAGCCCGGCAGACCTTCGCCCCGAGAGACCCCGCCCCCGAGGGTGTGGAGCAGATCGTGCTCGGCAGCGGCCCCCACCGTCTCGGCGCCTGGCGGGCCGAACCGGCCACCAGGGCGCCGAGGTCCGTGCTCGTCGCCATCCACGGCCGGGCGATGTCGCCCGGCTATTTCGCCGGGCCGGTCGCCCCACACACCTCGCTGCTCGCGCTCGCCACCGCGCTCGGCCACACCGTCCTCGCGGTGGAACGGCCCGGATACGGCCTCTCCCGTGCCGTCCTCCCGCGCGGTCTGCCGCTCGCCGAACAAGCACGGCTGCTGCGCCGGTCGCTCGCCGAGTACGCCGAACTGCACCCCGTCGGAGCCGGGTTCTTCCTGCTCGGGCACTCCGACGGCGGCAAGGCGGCCCTGCACCTGGCGGGGGAGCCCTGGTCCGGGGCGACGGCAGCCGACCGCCTGCTCGGGCTCGACCTCAATGGCTGCGGCTGGCACTACGCACCGGCCGCCGCCCACTTCCCGGACACCTTGGGCGGCGGCGCGGGCGGGCTCAACTGGGGTCCGCTGCGCCTCTATCCGGGCGGCACCTTCCGCGCCAGCCGCGCCCTGCTCCGCGAGGTCCCGGCCGCCGAGGAGGAGGAGACCGGGCGGTGGCCGGCCCGGTTCCCGGCCGCCGCCGCCCACGTCCGCTGCCCCGTGCGACTCACCTTCGGCGCCTACGAGGGCTGGTGGTGCCTGGACCGGGACGAACTGGCGGCCGTGGCCGCCAGCTTCACGGGCACGCGCCGCCCCGTCGTGGAACGGCTGCCGGAGGCCGGGCACAACCTCAGCCTCGGTCGGGCCGCCCCGCTCTACCACGCGCGGGCTCTGACGTTCCTGGAGGAGTGCCTGGCCGCATCCTCGGACCGCCCGAGGTGACGTACTCGTATGCGCGTGAGCGTGTGGCGTATGGACCTCGGGGCCCTGTACCTGCTGGGATGTTCGCGCGCACCGCGTGCACGCTCCGTTCTGCCGCGCGAACCGTACGCCACCATCCGGAATGGTCCATCCGACCGACAGGACTCGCGACATGAGCCACTATCCACCCCACGCCGCCCCCTACTCGGCGGGCCCGGGCCGGCACGGCGGCACTCCGCCCGCCCGTGACCGCGTCACCGCGCCGTTGCTGGTGGCTTCGGTGCTCTGCACAGGGCTGATGGCGGGACTGTTCTTCGCCTACGACATCTCCGTGATGCCGGGCCTGGCCGAGTTGGACGACGCCGCGTACGCGGCGGCCATGCAGCGGTTCAACGCGGCGATCGACGGCAATGCGCTGTTCGGCCTGGTCTTCCTGGCCGCGCTGGCACTCACGGTCGCCGCCGCGACCGTGGCCTTCCGCCGCAAGCGCCGCACGGTGGCCCTGCCGCTGACCGTCGCGGCCGTCTGCTACCTGCTGGCACTCGTCCTCACCGTCGCGGTCAACCTTCCCCTCAACGCGGACCTCGCGGCGCTCGGCGACCCCGCGTCCGCCCAGAATCTGCATGCGGTGATCGACGACTTCAAGTCGGTCTGGGTGCCGGCGAACATCTTCCGGACTCTTTTCTGCGTACTGAGTCTCGGTGCTCTGTGCGCCGCGCTGCTCCGTCATGGGAAGGCTGATTCCCCCGTGGAGCTCCGACAGTAAGGAATCCGTGAACGGATTCACGGGCTGGCCGTTGCCCGTGGAAGAGAAACGCCGCTTATAGACTTATGTTTGCGTTCGCGTAGGGAAGCCTTCTTCCTTTTCCGGTGAGTGAAGGGGGCGACTGGCGTGTTCGGCGCTCCATCCCCCGTAACGCTCGACCCGGCGGATCACGCACCCTGTCCCCCCGTAGGGGTGGGCATGGGCGATAGTCAGGTCACGATTGAGCTCACGGCTGATGAGGCGCTGGTGCTGTCGCATTGGTCGGAGAAGCTCCGGATGACGGACCTCAGTCGTGCTGTCGACGATCCGGCGGTCTGGGCGCCGATCCATCGGATCGTCGGGACAGGGCGCGTGCGTTCTCATGCGGCGAGACGAGTGACTTGCCCGTGGACGGCCCCTGATGGCCTGCTTGCCCGGGTCTGGACGTGACGAACGCGACCTCTGATGATCAAGGTTCTCGAAGCCGTTGATCAAGAACAGGGGTCGCGTTCGCGTGTCATCCTCCCTGATCGATGTCCTGCAGCGCCACCGCGGGAACATCGACCTACCCGAACTCGCCTCGCTGTCCCAGGTCTTGGACCGCCTGCCCGATCCGCGGCGGGTGCGGGGCCGCCGCGGTACCGGCTGGGCGCCCTGCTTGCCTTGTGTCTGCTCGCGGTGCTCGGCGGCGCCACGACGCTGGCCGGCATCTCCCGCTTCGCCGTCGATGCCGCCCCTGAAGTGCGGGAGAGGATCGGGCTGCGTGGGCTGCCACGTGCGACGACCCTGGGCCGTCTGCTGTAGCGGCTGGACGGCGATGTCCTGGATGATGCTGTGGGCGCCTGGCTCGCCCGGCACGCGATGGACCCGGCCGCTGACGCTGCGGAACTGGTGGGCGTGGCTGTTGACGGCAA
>NZ_NEUE01000168.1 GCF_002910905.1 Streptomyces sp. SM11
AGCTTGCCGTAAAACCTGGGGTGGTCAGCGGGGTCCTTGTTCGGTTGCTCGCTTGTCTGTCTGATCTGCTGTGCCGAGCAGGGCGTTTCCGACCTCGTAGGTTGGCGCCTTCCGTGTGTTGCGTCGGCCGGGCGGACGGCCGGGGCCGGGACGGGAGGGTTTCGGCGCGTTCGTGAGGACGGGCAGTGATCTGCGAACTTGACGAAACCCCCGGCGGACGCGGCCGGGTGTGAGCTGGTGGGCGGCCAGGGGTTTCTCCCAGGGGCGCTTGAGGTCGGCGGTCAGGGGCCGGGCCAGGCGTAGCTGGGTGTAGACGGCCAGGACGAGAGCGGTCCAGCGATCGGCGGCGGCAGGAGAGCGCAGGCAGATGCTCGTCCAGCCCAGGTGTTGCTTCCAATAGCGGAAGGTGTGCTCAAGATCAAATCTGCGCAGGAAGCACGACCATGTGCTGTCGGCGAGGTCGGCGTCCGCGCCGGTGCGTGACCACCACAGCCACAGGGGCTTCGGGCTGCCGCCGGAGGGCAGGCGGTCGACGTCCAGGCGGATCACCGTGCCCGGGAGGATGGGTAGTTCGGGTTCGGGGTGGTGCTGCCAGATCGTCTGCCGGTTGAGCTTGGGGTGCAGGCGCTCGAAGCAGCGCACACGGACGTTCCCGTACTTGTCGAGGTTGCGGACGGTGTCGTGGGCGGGTGGTTGCCAGGTGTCGGGGTTGTGGAACTCGAAGCGCTCGCCGTGGCGCCGGGGCCGGCCGCCCTTCGCGCCGACGCCTCCGCCTGGGGGCGCGTCTTGATAGAGGACGCGGTCGCCGCGCAGGCGTACGCAGACCTCGACGGGCAGGTCGGCGAGCTGGTGGGCGAGGTAGGGGCCGTCGTAGCCGCAGTCGGTCACGATCCGGATCGGCGGGTCGCCCGCGGTCCAGCGTCCGAGGGCGACGATCCGGCTCACGACACCGCGCAGCTGGTGGGCGGTGATCTCTTGGAGGTGTTCGCCCGGGCATAGGCGGCGGGCATCCAGGGGTGCGGTCCAGGAGGTGGGGCCGCTGGTCAGGGCGGCGACAACGGAGTAGCACCAGCCGGGGATCATCTCGTGGGCGCCCTCGGCGCGGCCGTAGGTATGACAGAAAGTGCGCTGGTCACTGGTGCCGGCGTCCGGGCGTAGCCAGGGCGTGGTGTCCACGGCGAGCACGATGCCGCCGCCGGGGCCGCGCGGCAGGTCGTGCAGGGCGAAGGACCAGTTCAAGCGCTCGAAGTCGACACGGCCGTTGTTCATGGCGCGCTGGACGGAGCCGTGGGAGCGGGCGTGTTCGGGCACGAGGCTGAGTTCGGCCAGGTTGCGTACCGGGCCTTCGCTGCACAGCACCGCGTCGGTGATCTCGAAGAGCGCATCACCCCAACGCGTGAGGCAGGAGCGGACATCGACGCGGAACTCCTTGAGTTCACGCAAGGCCGCGTTGCGGGCACTGGGATCGGGCACACTGACAGCGGCGGTCGCGCCGGTTTTCGTTGGTCTCACAACCCGAGGATCACGGCGCGGCCGTCGCCGTGTCCGGCGTTTCCCCATGTGGGGGACTCGAACACCTACCGCCGCGCGACCTGAGGTTTTATCTCAAGCTAAGGGACAGAGCTCCTGCAGGGTGCCTGGGACGAACGGAGGGTCGGCGTCCGAGTCCCAGGCACCCGTCGGGGCGCTTGTACGCTGGTATGCGAACGGATGGCTCAGGTGAGAGGCGCGGGGGATACGTAGCGCACCGGGTTCGCGAAGGCCACGTCGTGGCTCTTTACGTCGATGGCGATCCTGTCGCCGTCGGTAATGCGGAATCCGTCGTGGAAGCTGGCCTCGTCGGCACCGAGGAGCACGTAGTTGACCATGCCGGGCCGCCGTACCGCAGGGAACGAGAAGAGATGATCGACCATGTCCGGCACCCGGAAGTACAGGGCGTCGGCACCGCAGTCGAAGTTGCCTTCCCAGGCGGTCACGCCGTTTCGCTCGATGGTGACCCGGCCGGTCACCGAGCGCGGCGGTTCTCCGAGAAACAGCCAGGGTGCCAGCGCGGTGTCGCACAACTTGCAGTACGGGTTGTAGCCGGAGTCCTTGCGGTGCAGGCCGATGTCGCACAGGTCGTTCCCGAAGGTGTAGCCCGCGTAGTGCGGGTTTCCGTCGGCGTCATTGACGTACACGAGGGCGACCTCAGGCTCCTCTATGAGGGCGACGGGATTCGCCGGCACGTTCAGTGTCTCGCCCGGCAGGCGTACCCAGTCGCCGAATCCCTTGAAGAACCACTTAGGCGGCGTGAACTCCCCGCCTTCAGGGGCACTCTCTCCACCCCACTTCTTCTTGTGGGTGCCCATGAAGCCGCTCAGCAGCGCGTTCCCGGTGGCGGTCGGCAGCAGCGGTGGCAAAGGACACAGTTCTGGGTCGTCGGCGGCGATGGTCACCTTCTTGGCACCATCGGTCACTGCGGCCCTGAGTGCTTCCTCAGTGCCGTCGGTGGTTGTGAAGGCTGCCGCCAACTGTCCGTCGGCCACCCGATACAGAACCTGTGGTGCGCCAGGCTTGGGCTGTCCGAAGCCGACGTGGCGTTCACCCTTGTAAATAGCTTCGAAGAGGGTCGGAAGATACATGGGTTCTCCGTAAGTTGTTGGGCAGACCGGGGCCGGATGCGGCTCGTGGTCCTCGCCCTGGGCTGGTGGCGATCAGGAACGCGGGGTAGGAGAGGGGCCAGTCGCGCGGCTGATGGCGGCCAGGGCGTCGCCGACCTGGTCGACCGTCTTCCGGATCCACGGCAGCTCTAGCGGGTCCGGAGCCCTGAGCGCAGCCACGCGCTGCTCGTCGGTGTCGCCGTAGAGGCGGCTCGTGGCGGCTCGGATGCGCAGGGTGGTTCCGGGCTCCCCGAAAGCGCTCGCGGGGAGTGTCCCGATGCCATGGCGCTCACTGAGGAGCCGGGACAGATCGTCGCCGCCGTGCACGCCATAGGTCTGGGCGAGATGATCCCGGAGCGGCTCGAAGTCCGGGTATAGGTAGCACGTTGCGCGCACCGGAGCGAGGACTGCCCCGGCCTCGGTGAAGCGGTCGGCGACCGCGCGCACCACCCTCTCGTGTAGCTTGCGACTCGCCGCGACGTGCTGGGTGATCTCCGCCGGCTCGCCGAACGCGTACGCGGCAGCCGTCTGCACGGGCGCAGTCGGGCTGGACCAGATCTGGCTGGCGACGGATACAAGGCGGGTGTGCAGGGCGTGCCCGATGTCGCTGTCGGGGAGCCGAGCCACACCGGTGCGCCAACCGCCGACCGCCAGGTTCTTGGTGAGCCCAGTAGTGACGATGGTGCGCTCGGGAGCGCACAGGGCCGGGGAACTGATGGGCGCGGAGGTGTCGTAGACGAGGTCGCAGTAGATCTCGTCGGACACGACGACCAAGTCGAGCTCACGTGCTGCCCTTGCTAGGCGACGCACCGTGTTGGGTGAAGCGATGGTGCCGGTCGGGTTATCCGGCACCGTCACCACTACGGATCGTGGTTCCTGCCCTGCGGCGCGTGCTGCGGCTACCGCCTCGTGCAGCTGCTCCGGATCGGGTACGCCGCCCTCGCCCGGCAGGATGGGAACCGGGATGGGGTGGGAACCCACGAGACGGGCTTGGGCCGCGTAGCTCACCCAACTCGGCACCGGCACGACCACGTCACCGCCGATAGCGAGCAGGAGCGCGAACAGGAGCGGTTTGCTGCCCGGCCCGGCTACCACGAGCCCAGGATCGATGCCAAGTCCGCGTCGCTCCCAGTACCCGGCGGCGGCAGCGCGCAGCGCGTGGCTGCCTGCCACGGAGCCGTACGCGTTCTTGCCCGCCGCGGCGGCGAGCTGCTCCCGCAGGACGGGGTGCACAGGCAGGCCGATCTCGCCGCTCGCCATCGACAGGACCCGCTCCCCGGCCCGGCGCCTACGGTCCAGGGCCTCATCGGCGGCGAGGGTCGCCGACATGGAGATCGGCGTGGGTTCAGACATCTCAGCTCCAACGTGAAGTGCCGGGCCTTAGCCGCCCGATGTGGCGTACCGCTGTCGTAGCTCCGCCTTGCGGACTTTGCTGGTCAGGGTCTTGGGGAGGGCGGACAGCAACTCCACTCGGTCCGGCAGGAATCGGGCGCTGTGCCCCGATTCCCGGAGGTGAGAGTGGACTTCCTCAAGCGAGGGACCTGTACCGCTGCGCGGAACCACCACTGCGCAGATCGCCGTTTCGCCGCCCGCCGTCGCGGGAGGCAGCCCCACCAGGGCTGCCTCGGCGGCCTTCGGGTGGCTACCGATGATCGCTTCCAGCTCCGTCACGGGGGCCACGAGGCCGTCACGGACAATCGCGTCACGGGCGCGGCCGAGGACGCGGATGCCACCGCGGCCGTCGTCCCGGGCAAGGTCGCCGGTGTCGAACCACCCGTCCGCCCCGATCTCCGCCGTGAATGCGTCCTCACGTTTGTAGTAGCCGAGCGCCAGGGACGCGCCGCGTACCCTGAGCCGCCCCACGAGGACCTTCTCGCCGCCGATGTCCAAGCGATCGATGCGAGTCTGCATGGCTTCGATGGCACGTCCGTTGCTCTCCGCGGCCCAGATTTCGGGGTCCTCGGGCCGGGTCATAGTCACCGGGCCGTTCTCGGACATGCCCCACAGTGAGTAGGTGCGTGCGCCAAGAGTCACGTGGACCTCGTCGACCAGCTCACTTAGGACCGGCGCGGAACCGATGACCACGTGCCGCAGTGTGCTGGTGTCCCGCTTCACGGCCCGTTGCGAGACGGTCACCTCGGCAAGTGTGGCGGGCGGGCCGTACAGAAGCGTGGCACCGTAGCGCTCCACCAGGTCGAGCAGCGCCTCGTTTTTGCGTACATCCTGGAAGGCGACGGTGCCGCCGAGCATGACGCCGGCGAGTATGCCCTGAGCGAAGCCCGAGTAATGCACGAGTGGGGTGGACACGGCGGCGACCCAGTCGTCACCGAGTCCGAAGGCGTCGACGTAGCCGCGCACGGCCGAGTGGACCGTGTTCTGGCTATGCAGCACGCCCTTGGACTCGCCGGTGGTGCCCGAGGTGAACAGGACGACGAACGGCTCATCGGCCGTGAGGGCGAGGCCGTCGAGCTCAGCGCCCCGGCTCTCCTCCGGGTCGACTGCGACGAAGTGTTCGTGGAAGGAGAGCGCCCCTTCGGGCACCGGTCCGTCCATGACCAGAACGTGTTCGAGAGTGGGGATTTCACTTTTGAGCGTGGTGACGATATCCGCCAGGGGCGTGCCCGACCATTCAGGGAGCGTGACACACACTCGGGCGTCAGTGAGGCTGAGGCGGTGGCGCAGTTCGTCCTCGGGGCAGATCGGAGAGATCGGGCAGATGATGGCGCCGACGCGCATGCAGGCGAACATCAGCGGAACCATCTCCCACCGGTTGGGGAGCTGGGCGGCAACGAAGTCACCTCGCCGTACACCGAGTTTGAGGAGAGCCATGGCGAACCGGTCGGTCAGGCGCGCCAACTCGGCGTAGTCGAGGGTGTCCGTGCGGGATTCGGCGACACGACGGCCGGCGACGGCGAGCTTGTGCGGGCGCTCGCGTGCCTGACGAAACAAATCGTCGAGGAAGGTTTCGTTCCTCCACCAGCCGCGGCGCTGGTACTCAGCCGCCCGCTTCTCAGGGGTCGCGTCTCTCGGATCGGTGTGCGCGGTCGTGCTTGAGGCGGAGGCTGGGGGCGTTTCTGACTTCTTGGCCGCCGTACTCATCGGCGCTCCTCCCGGCGGGCCGCGAGCAGCGCCGGCAACGGGTCTCCCGGGCGCGCGGCGGCTATCTCCAGGAGGTCCCGGGTGTTCTGGCGTACCCGGTCCCCGACCCAGTCGAAGACCCACGTCTTGCGTGCGTCTGCCGTCAGATCGAAGGGCACGACCCGGGTCACGGCCAAGGCTGCCGACGCGGCCCCGCCGATGTTGGCGATCACGCCCGGGATCAGAGAAGCGCCCGTGGCCGCCGCCTTCTCCTTTGCCTCGGCGCTGGAGGCGAGGTTTGCGCCCTCGACCACCAGGCCAACACGCAGCCGGTGCGCGTTCTCGGCGGAGAGTGCGTACTTCTGCGCCGCCAGGATCAGCAGATCGGCATCGATGTCGAGCCAGGCGTCCGGCTCGCCGGAGACGGTGACGTGCTGGGGCAGACGTGAGCGGTCGATTCTCCCGAACTCATCGGTGATGGCCAACAGGTCTGCTACCGGCAGCCGGTCGGCGCTGATGGTGCCCTGCACGTCGGCGATGCCCACGACGACGTGCCCGCGCTCCTCCAGGAACCGTGCGACCGCCCGGCCCACCGCGCCAAAGCCCTGCACCACGACTCGGGCTGGCTCCGTGCGGCCACTCGCCTCGAGTGCGGTGACCGCGGCCACCCCGACGCCGTGTCCGGTGCAGTCGATCAGGGGTTCGTAGTACGTACGCCAGTCGATCGGCATGTCCGGGGCGCCCAGCCTGTAGCGCGGATCGTATCCGGCCTCGGCGAAGAAGACGGCCCGGTCGGCGGGGGTAACGCCCATGTCGATGCCGAGGTGGATTCCGCCGTGCAGCAGCGGTTTGACGGTGCGGCCGAAGGTGCGGAAGGTTTTCCCGCGATTGCTGCCGTCGGAAACGATGCCAGCCTTGGCGCCGCCGATGGGCAGCCCGGCGAGCGTGAACTTCTGGGTCATGTCACGGGCGAGACCGGCCACCTCCTCTTCGGTGACGCCGGTCGTCATCCGGGTACCGCCCATCGCCAGGCCGTCGACGAGCGAGTCGACGACCACCCAGCCCTTGAGGCTGCCGCCGCTGCCGTTGAGATGGACGGTGAACGCGGGATCCTGCGGTTCATTCAGAACGGTCATGGTCAAGTCCTTAAAGGCGTCGGTCAGTTGGGTTGGCATGCACGGTTTTCGCGCTGCTGGCTGCCGTCACTGATACAGCTGGGCGAAACCTCGGAGGATCTCCATGCCGTCGCTGCGGAACTCCAGGTGGGCTTGGGCTCCGTAGATCCGACCGTCGTCGGAGCGCAGAAACTCCACGGGTGCGTGCTCGGAGCGGCCGATGGAGCGGAAGCCCTCCGGGGCGTCCTGGAGGTAGAGGGTGTGGCGATGGAAGACCGTCACCGTCGGCTTCACTTGCGTGAAGAGCGGATCGTCCTGGTCGACTTGAACGTCGTAGCCGCCGACCCGCTGCGGCCCCTCGGCCAGGCGGCCTCCCGCTGAGACCGCGATGATCTGCATGCCGCCACAGATCCCGAGGACTGGAACGTCGGCGCCCATGACAAGATCGACTAGCGGCTTGTAGTAGTCGCGGTCATAGGCCCGTACCTTCGTGCCGCTCAGGACGATCGCCTGGTAGCGGCCGTCGACTCGATCGGGCACGGAGGTCGCGTCGACTGCCTCGGTGTCCGAGCCCAGCTCTTCGAAGCGCCGGCGAAGCTGTTTCAGGGACAGCGTTCCGTTGTTGACGACTAGCACACGAGATTGAGCCACGCGCTTGCTCCTCACGATTGCGTGATGACGGTGCCGGTGCGGGAGGCCAGCAGGTCGGTGACGGGCGCGCTGCCGATGACGACGCGCTCTACGCCCTGGTCCAGGGCCTCGCCCGCGGCTCGCAGCTTCTTGCGCATACCGCCGATGGCGCCCTTGTCGCGGAACGCCGCAGCATGCTTCGCGGTGATCCGGCTCACCGGCTCCCCGTCGATCAGCAGATGCGCGACGTCAGTGACAAGGACTAGATCAGCGGCGCCTGTGGCCCCGGCTACGGCGGCCGCGGCGCGGTCGGCGTCGGTGTTCACCTCTTGCCCGGAAGTGTTCCGGGCAAGAGGGGTGACGAGGTAGATGTGGCCTGGCCGCAGGTTCGTCAGCCTCGCCGGGTCCACACCGGTGATCGGGCCGACGAGGTTCTCCAGCTCGACGAGCTGCTTGCCCTGCCACCACCAGCGCTCGCCCTCGCCCGCGCTGACCAGGCCGTCGCTGCCTAGCAGCCGTTCCCCGGTGAGGCCGCGCCGTTCCAGTTTCCCGAGAACATCCTCGGCCAGCTCGGCGCTGACGGTCTTGATGTCGGTGATGACCTCGGGCGTTGTCCAGCGGCTTTGATTGCCGTAGCGGTCACGCAGGATCGCCGACGGTTCGGAGTACTGGGGCTTGAGCCGCTTCAGCGGCTTGGACCAGCCGTGGACCACGACGAGCGGGTGACCGCGGCCGTGTTCGGCCAGGTTGTCCCACCACGCCTCGGACATATCCTGCAGGGTGGAACCGCCGAGCTTCACCACGGTCGGGGTCTCGTTTTGCACGGGCCGGCTCATGCGGGCATCACCGGCTGCATCGTCAGTCCTGTCTCCTCCGGAAGCGAGAACCGCTTGTTGATTGCCTGGACAGCTTGGCCTGCCGCCCCCTTGACTAGGTTGTCCAGCGCGGACAGCACGACGATGCGGCCGCCCTCGGGGTCGTGCATGACGGTCACGTCGCAGTAGTTGGAGCCCAGCACTGCCTGCGGGTCTGGTACCGGGATCAGCGTCTCGGTGTGCCGGCGGACCCGCACGAAGTGGTGGTCCTTGTAGAACCGCAGGTACGCCCGGTTTAGGGAGCGCGCGTCCACCTCGTCGTCAGTGAACGCGTAGGTACTGGCCATCAGCCCCCGGACGTGCGACACCCCGTAGGCCGACATGCTCAGTGAGCCGATCCGACCAGGCTTGCCGCGCTCCAGGAAGTCACCGACCTCCGCCGCGTGGCGGTGCCCCACGGGTGCGTATGGTGCGATGGCGCCGCTACGCAGCGGGTGCAGGTCGGGGGTGCGCATCTGGAGACCGCCGCCGCTGGAGCCGCTCTTGCCGTCGACCAGCACGGTTTTCAGGTTCAGGCCGAGCGACAGGACCAGCGGCGCGAGCCCGAGGGTGATCGCTGTGGCGTAGCAGCCGGCCAGTGAGATGAGTGAGGCACCGGCCATCTGGTCGCCGACGAGTTCCGGCACGCCGTAGACGAACCGGTCGGCCAGTCCGTCCGGGCGCTGCACGGACGGGTACCAGCGGTCGTGGAGCTCCGGTGTACGGATCCGGAAGGCGCCGCTGAGGTCGATGATGCAGGGGACCTGGTCGGCCAGCCGCACCGCGAGCTTCGCCGAGATGGGGGCGGGCGTCGCCAGCACGACCACGTCGCAGCGGTCGGACAGATCCGCGGTGACGGGTTCGACCGTCAGCCCGAGGTCCAGCCGCAGGCCCGGGTGGAGCTCGGCCGGGCGCTTGCCGACGCTTGAGGAACCGCCCAAGTAGGCCAGCTCCAGTTCGGGGTGCTGGACTATCAGTCTGATAAGTTCGCCGCCGGCTAGCCCAGAGGTGCCGACTACACCGACCCGTATCATTCGATGACCTCTCGTACGTAGCGGCCGATGGCCGTGGCGATGTCCGTCCCGGTCGCCGAGGACACGGCCCGGAAGGCCGGGGCGTGGTTGACCTCGTTGACGACGTATCCGGTGGGCGTCTTGAACAGATCGATGCCGTAGATGCCTTCGCCGAGCTCGTTCACCACCGCGTCGACGATCTTTTGCACCCCGGGGTCGTGGTCCACGGCACGGTGCTGGTTTCCCAGAGCCGCGTTGCTGCGCCAGTCGCTGCCGGCGCTCTGAAAGTGAGCGACGGAGACCAGCTCACGGCCGATGACGAAGCAGCGCATCGAGGAACCGCTGTCCAGGTACGGTTCGACCAGGCAGACCTGTTCGAACCCGTGCCCGAGGTCCTCGACGTAGTCATAGACCGACTGGGCGGTGTCGGCGTCGCGCAGTAGGGTGACCCGTTTGCCCATCCCGCCAAAGATGGGCTTCAGCACCACGGGCGCCGGCAGTTCGGTCAGTGCCTTCTCGAAGTCCTTGCGGGACAGGATGAGGCGGAAGTCGGTCACCGGAATGCCGGCGGTACGCAGCAGCAAGCGCAACGACAGCTTGTTCTCGCAGGCATGGATGGCCGCCGCCGAGTTCAGGGTGGGTATGTGCGCCGCCTCGGCGAGGGTGGCGACCAGGCCGCCGCGTGTATAGCTGCGGCTGCGGATGAGGATGGCGTCGTAGCCCTTGAGCGACGTCGGATCCGGGGCGCCGAGGCAGAGGGATTCGTCGTTCACCCACTCGACGCGCAGCCCGAGGCCAGGGCTGGCGTCGATCAGCTGGCGTTCCTCCCAGCCGATGCGGTCAGCGACGATGGCAATGGTGCGGCCCATGTGAGGTACTCCTCTCCGCTCGTTCACTGGCCCCAGTCGCGGAGCTGGACTTCGATCATCTGGAGGGAGAGCGTGCCGTCGCGGACGTCCTCGACCCGGAGAGTGAGCATGCACTCGGGGCAGGACATGGTCTCGCCCTGAACGATCGGCGGGGTCGTTAGATCGGTCTCGCACTCGGGGCAGATACCGGTAAGCGTGCTGGTGGACATGGTTCGTCTCCAGAGGTGGTCGATGGTGGATCAGAGGGGATGGAGTCAGAAGGACGTGAAATCGACAGCGGCTTTGCGGATCGCGTCTCGGTCGAGCAGGCGCCGCCCGTCCTTGTCCTGGCGCTCGACGAGCCAAGAGGTGAAGGCATCGACGTCGACGGAGATGCCCGACCCGTCGAGCGCCCACTTGACGAGGGCGGGTGTCAGACGGGACCGCACTCGCAGCTCACGGGAGTTTCCGACCAGTTCCGCGGGCAAGGTTTCGTATGCCTCGGGGTGGCTGAGCTGGCCGGGCAGCTCGTAGGCGAAGGCGTGCGGGGTGGTGGGGCCGGATTGGAAGGCCGTGCCGAGCTGCGCGCCGCGGAGGGCGAGGTTGGTGAGCTCGGTGAGATGGGACAGATCGAAGCGGTCATCGCCGTGGATGACGCGCAGTGACGTGAGTAGTTCTGCCAACGGGGCGTTACCGCCACGCTCACCGATGCCACCGACGGTAGCGGAGATCCACTGTGCTCCGGCGCGAACGGCGGCCAGGGAGTTGGCTACCGCCATGCCCAGCATGTTGTGGGAATGGATCTCGATTTCGGAGCCGTCAATCGCGGTGAGGTCCGCGATTACGTCCTCCATCTGCCAGGGCGAGAGATAGGCGACGGTCTCCGCGAGCCGAAATCGGTCGGCTCCGGCCTCGAAACCGGCGGTGACATACGGGACAAGCCGACCCTTCGGTGTGCGGGCACCGTCCTCACCGCTGAAGGTCACGTGGAAGCCGCGGTCCTTGGCCTGCGAGATTGCCGATCGGGCCAGGGCTTGGAGGAACCTCGGGCTGGGCGAACCGATCTTGAGCTTGGCATGCTGTTCGGACGTGGGGATGGAGTACATGACGTGACGTACGCCGAGCCGCTCGGCCTCATCGAGGGCCTTCGCGACCTGCTGGCGGTCCCGCACCACGACGAGGGTCATGCTGCGCTCGGGGGTGACAGTCTCGTGGGCGGCGAGAACAAGGTCGGCGTCCTTGGAGTTCGGGCCTGAGACCATGCCGACCTCGACCAGGGAGACACCGCTCTTCACCAGTAGGTCTGCGATCAGCGCGGCATCCTTGGTGCCAAACTCAACGCCGGCCATGTGCGCGGAGTCCCGCAACGTTGCGTCGGAAATGTGGGGGCGTCCCGTGAATTCCTCAAGGCGTTCAAATTCTCCCATTGCTTTCACTCCTTGTTTCAGACTTGGCCTGTGAATCGAAATCAAAGGGTTCGGCGGGTGGTGCTCTCCACACTCCACCGAACGGTTGGGAAGGGCAAGGTGATTCGTGTTAGAACTCTGTCGAGAACTGTCAGGGAGTGTTAAGAATGGAAGTGACTGTAAGGCCGGTGTGCGACGGGGGTAGTTTTGGAAGGTTTCTGCTTCCGGTAACGGGAAGCGCGCTCTACTGTGCCGCCATGGATCTTTTCTCGCTTCCGAGGCTCGGCATCGTCGTTCCACCGGAGAACCCCACTGCGGAGCCGGAATTCAGTCAGCTGCTCGGTGCCCGACTGAACGTGTTCGCGTCCCGCTTTCCGGTGACACCGGGTATGGGGCTCAGGGGCATGCTTGAGACGTACAACCGTGTACTCCCCGACACCCTCGGTGCATTTGGCCGCATGCACCTGAGCGCTGCCGTCGTGGCCTGTAGCGCCTCGCACTACCTGCTGAACCCGAATGGTGACCGCGCGCTGTGCGACGACTTGTCCGAGCAAGTGGGCTTCCCCGTACGCTCCTCAACACAGGCGATACTCGCGGCCTGCGAGGCGCTTGGTGTGACCCGCCTGACGCTCGTCTCGCCGTACCAGCCGTGGCTCACGGACACGTCCCGCAACTTCTGGGAGCGGGCCGGCCTTGCCGTCGACGGTGTGGTCCTCGTCCCGGCGACGCGCTGCCCGGACGGTAGCGACCTCTACGACCCGTACCAGGTGACCACCGACGCAATCCGGCAGTGTCTGCGGGAGCATCAGATGCCCGACGGCACAGCTCTGCTGTTCACGGGAACGGGCATGGGCACGCTCGCGGCCCTGTCCGAACTGGCTCAGGAAGATGCCACCCGCATACTGCTGTCCTCGAACCTGGCGTCCGCCTGGTGGGCCCGGCGCGTGGTGGATGGCGGCATCGGTGACGCGCACCCCCTGCTGGGGCGCTTGGACAGCCAGGCGGCGTGACACGGCACAGGGCCCCGCGTGGTGGGCTCGCCCGCGTGAGGCCCTGTGCCCTTGCCAGGGAACGTAAGGACGGTCAATCCGCGGACGCCTTTGGCGCCCGCCCGGCGTGGCCGATGCGGTAGCCGACCCCGCGGATGGTGATGATCCAGCTGCTAGATCCGAGCTTCGCCCGCAGGCTGCTCACATGGGTGTCGATGGTGCGGCTTGTCTGTTCCCAGGTGCTGCCCCATATCTTCGCCATCAGCTCCTTCCGGGACACCACCCTTCCGTGGTTGGCAGCCAGCGTGTAAAGCAGTTCGAACTCCTTCGATGTGACGTCGATGACGCGGTCGCCGAGGCGAACTTCCCGGGTCCGAGGATCGATGTGGAGTGGTCTCAGGGAAATGGCCCCAGGAATCGTCGAGCTGGGGCGTGCGCGACGGAGTACCGCTTCGATGCGGGCGCCCAATTCCCGATAGCCCCAGGTTTTCGCGACGCAGTCGTCAGCGCCCGCCTTCAGGGCTAAAATCCGCCCCACTTCATCGTCAAGGTGCGTAAAGGCGATCAGAGGAATGCTGCTCTCCGTCCTCACCGACTGGCACACCTCCAGCCCGTCGATATCCGGCAGCTCCAGAGATAGCAGAACCAAATCGGCGTGACGATACGTACGCAGGGCCCGAGCCCCTGTGTCGACGCAGCGGGCGGCATATCCCTGCCGGTGCAGATCGTGCACCAGGGCTTCGGCGGCGGAGACTTCGCGCTCGACCACGAGCACGTTTGTTGTCACGTGCATTTGGACCTCCCTCGGCATCGCGGTGCATGGTCAGCTTGCGGCCGTGACCGGTGCCGCCGCGAGGGAGTGCGGGGCGTTGTAGAGGTGCTGGTAGACGTACGCAGCCGAAGCCATCGTCATGTGGTGGTGCCAGCCGGGATAGGAACGGCCCGCGAAGTCGAGAACACCGAACTGGTCCCGCAGGGTAGCGACGGCCGACCGGACGGCGGGGCGGCTGCGCATCAGCGCCAGGATCTCCTCCGTGCTCCGGTCCGTCAGGTCGGTGATCCAGTACCGGGTCGGCCGCCGACCTGCGGGATCTTGGAGCGCCAGGAGCCGGTAGTGGTGCGTACCGCTGTACCTTCCGATGCCGCGTTGCGGCAGACGCACCGTCCCGGCGTACGCGAGGATCGGCATGGCTGTGGAGCGCCCATCCGGCCTCCGGTGCACCATCACCTGCGCCTCGTGGGAGTACCTCATCTTCATCAGCTGGCCGACAGTGGCCAGGGTCGCGGTCGCGTTGCGGTGCCCGGTGAGTACGACCTGACCCGGGGCAACCTCGCATACGACGTCCAGCCGGCGCCGTGCGAGGCCAGTCAGCACCCTGCTTGCATCGTCCCACTGAGTGAGGTCAAGGGCCCAGGGAACACGTGGCAGTCGGGGCTGTGCGGCGACGTCGGTTGCGTAGTCGAGGATGCCGGCGTCAATGTGGCGAGCGGTTTCCGCATCCGGTACACGTGCCCGGAGTCTGCGGTACCGGTCCCGGTCCCACGTGTCGTCGAGCATCAGGGCCCAGTCCACCGGGAAGCAGTGGGCGCCCGCAGCTAGAAAGAGCACCACTGCATGCTGGCAATTGACGGTCTGCCCGGTCGTGTTGTCCAGACGACGGTGCACGCCCACCGAATGCTCGCCGCGCTTGGGGATGATCAGTTCGGCGATGGCCCAGGCATAGGGCACCTCGTTGGCAGCGACCTGCAGGGCCAGCATCCGGCGTACTGGTTCCCATTCCCAGGGGCTGGCGTTGATGAACTGGTGCAAGCCGTGGGTCGCCGACGGCGGTAACAGCTCTGTCCGAGCCATGCGTCGTGGTGTCTTCTTGCCGGAGGCGTGGAGCAGGGCCTGCATGTATGTCCGTGCCCAACGGCGCTGCTCAGCCCGGTTGAGCGGCCTGAAAATCTCCTCCAGGAACGTCTGCATGTGCGTGTCCTGGCTCGCCCCGGCCTTGCGCACTTTGTTTGACGACATGTAACGCCACACCCCCTCGTAGTCGCGTCGCTTGCCCCCGAAGCCGGACGCAGCGCCCTGCGAGGATAGAAAATACCTTCTCGAAGGATAATTTTGCGGGCTGATTCGCCGACTTTCGTATTTCTTGCTCTGACCTGCGCAAACGTGGGTCGCCAGAGAGCGCGACGGTGGTTTCCCGGTTGCGCGGAACCGGCTTGCGCGGGTCTCGCACGGAGCGCTGGAGATGATCCACCCGCTGGTAGCAGGGCTCGCAGAGGTCCCACGTCGGATGGGCGGGCGGTGCGTGCGTGATAGCCGGCGAAGCCGTCGTCAAGGACTTCGACGCCAAGGCCAATGCTGTGTGAATACTCTCAGCGGGACTCAAAGAGTTGGAGATGCGGGCGCCGACAGCGGAGGCGGCTAGCCGCCGAAGACCGGGGACGGCGCACGGGTCGCGCCGGAGCGGCGGTCGCTCCGGCGCGAGGTGCGCTAGTTGCCTGCCTGCCCTTCCGAGAGAGGCAGTCCATGGCGGGCGGATCCTCGAACTCCCCCGGCATGGGAGGTTCGAGGCCGCTGTCCATCGCAGCCCTAAGTGACGGACCGCTTCGCGGGGAAACCGTGCTTGCGGGCAAGAACCACGACCGCGAGTACCGGCAGCAGGAGCAGCAGCACGGTCCAGGGGAAGGACTCGCTGCCGATCGTGCTAAGCAGGATGCCACCGATGACACCTCCGCCCGCCATGGCGACGTTCCACAACGTCACGAGCATCGCCTGTGCCGCGTCGGCGGCGTCGTCGGCGGCGTCGCCCGTAGCAGTCTGAAGCAGTGTAGGTACGCCGCCCCAGCCCAGGCCCCACAGGATGGCGGCGAGGTATACGAGAACCGTGTTGTCGGCGAGGACCGCAAGCAGCGCGGCGGACGCGGCGACCAGCAGAGTGCTGGCGATCGTCAGTGAACGCAGGCGGCGGTGGATATGGGCTCCCACAATCCAGATGCTGATCAGCGAGGCGGCGCCGAAGACGAGCAGCACCATGCCGGTTTCGCCGCCCATGCCCAGGTCGTCGAGGAAGGTGGCGATGTAGGCGTACAGAATGGTGTGGGCGAGGACGAAAACGAGGACGACGGTCAGCACCGGAGCCACGCCTGGAACACGCAGCGCCTGCAGCATCTTCGGCCGCTCACCACTCGCCTGCCCTGGGTAGTCGGGAACGGCCACGAAGATCCACAGGAGGAGCAGTACGGTGAGCACTGTCATGCTCAGGAACGCCATACGCCAGCCGAGCGCGGCCCCAAGGAAGGTCCCAGCGGGAACGCCCAGCGACAGTGCCACCGGGATTCCCGCCATGGCAATGGCGATCGCCTTGCCCTGCAGGGCGACGGGTGCCATGCGCCTGGCGTATCCGACAAGCAGGGCCCAGGCGAGACCGGCGGCGACGCCCGCGACGAACCGCGCCACCATCGTCAGGCTGTAGTCGGACGACAGGGCCGTAACGGTGTTGGCTACGGCGAAACCGGCCATCGCTGTTAGCAGTAGCCGCTTGCGCTGCCAGCCCGCGGTGGCCGCAGTCAGCGGGATCGCGGTCAGGACGGTACCGATCGCATAGATCGTGACCGTCTGGCCGGCTGCGGACTCGCTTACATGGAGGCCGCTGCTCATCGCGGGGAGCAGACCTGCGGGAAGAGTCTCGGTGAGGCTGGTGATGAAGACGGCTGTGGCGAGGGCGAGTAGGGCGAAGAGCGGGAGCTTCTGTTGCTCCTTGCCACCGTCCTTCGCTGGGGGCGCGGCGCGGCTGTCCGTGCCAGAAGCGGCTGAGATATCAGGTGATGTACTCATTTGAGGTGCTCCGGATCTTTAGGAGACGTGGGTGTCTCGTGTTTGCGCGGAATGCGGTACGGGGCTGGCGAACCCGGCAGGGGCCAGCAGCTACGAGCTACTGAGGCCGCCGTCGACGGGGAGACGGGCGCCCGTCGTGAACGTCGCGTCTGTCGCCAGGAACAGCGCTGCGCGGGCCACCTCCTCGGTGGAGCCGAGACGGCCGAGCGGCGGCAGCGGTGCGGCGCTGCCCGCCGTCGCCTCGATACATCCCGGAGCCACCGCGTTGACGCGGATGCCGCGAGAAGCCAGCTCAGTGGCGAGCGCGTGCACGGTGGCGGAAGACGGGGCGGGTGCGGTGAGCACGACCGCGCCGCCATCCTTGACGTGACGTAGCAGCGGCCGAGCTGAGGCCACGGTGCCGGCGAACACGAAGTCGGCGTTGTGTGTGCCGTCACCGAACGGAGCGGTGCCGAGATCGACGGAGCCCGAAGCGACGACGCGGGCAGTGGAGCCCAGTTCCATGCTTGCGCGAGCGCCTTCCTGCGCGGTGCGGGTGGTCAGCAGGACCTCCGCGCCGCCCTCCACGAGGCGCTTTGCGATGGCCAGGCCGATGCCGGTGGCCTGGCCAACGACGACCGCCCTTCTGCCCGCATACCTAGTCATGTCTGCCGCTCCTCCTGGCGTCTTGCTCTGCCGGATGCGCCATGTCACCCGGCAGGAAGACTCTGCGCGGGAGCACTTCGGGCATGCTTCGGAGGTGCTGATGGCCCGCTGATGGTTTGCTTCGGAAAGAGCCTGGGGAGCGCGACGTGGATAACTGGGCGCCGGTCGCAGGGCCGCACATGTACGGTTGCCCACATGCGGTTTGGGGTGCTCGGGCCACTCGCGGTGTGGGACGGTGAGGGGAAGACAGTCAAGGTCCCTGAGGTCAAGGTTCGGGCTCTGCTCGCGGTTCTGCTCGCGCATGACGGAGGCCAGGTCGCTGTGGACCGGCTTGTCCACGATCTGTGGGGTGAGTCGCCGCCGGGAAAGCCGATGGGCGCACTCCAGGCCAAGGTCTCCCAGTTGCGCCGGGTGCTCGGCCGGGACCGCGTGGTGCGTGACGGGCCGGGCTACCGACTGTGGCTCGACCCCGCCGCCGACGAGGTAGACGCCGACCGCTTCCGATCTCTGGCTGCTGAGGCCCGCCAAGTGGGCGACTCCCGCGAACGGGTGGCGCTGCTCACCGAGGCCATCGACCTGTGGCGGGGACCGGCGTACGCAGACTTCGCCGACGACGAGTTTGTTCGAGGGCCGGCACACCGACTTACGGAGCTGCGGCTGTCCGTCCTGGAGCAGCAGGCCGAGGCACGTCTCGAGTCGGGTGACCACGCGCTGCTCGCTGGAGAACTGGCTGACCTGGTGATCCGGCACCCGCTGAGAGAGCGCCTGCACGCTGTTCGGATGAAGGCGCTCTACCTTTCGGGTCGTCAGAGCGAGGCCCTTGCGGCGTATGACGATCTGCGTGCTCACCTTGTCGAGGAACTCGGCGTCGACCCTGGTCCGGAGCTCAGCGCACTACACCAGGCAGTGCTTCGACAGGACCCCGCGCTCGGTCAAGCATCGGCCTCCCTGACACCGCCCGTGCCAACCTCTGCGCCCAACGACTCAGCCCCCACCTCCCGGTCACCGGGCACCGTGGAAGCAGCGGCAGCAGCTCGCCTGCCAGGCATCCACGCGAACCTTCCCATTCCGCTCACCCCTCTCATTGGCCGGGACCAGGCCCTTGCCCAGGTCTTCCGGCTCCTGGATACCGCACGGCTTGTCACCCTCACGGGCCCCGGTGGTGTCGGCAAGACCCGCCTGGCCGTGGCGGCGGGCACCGCGCGGGCGGCCGACATACCGGACGGTGAACTCTCCGACGGCGTCTGGCTCGTGGAATTTGCCGCTTCCCACGCTGATACCGCCGATGACCTTGCCCAGGTCATCGCCGCCACGCTCGGAATCCGGGACGTCACCCCATCCGTGCTGCCGGGTACCGGCACCAGCGCCGCAACTCCGTCGCCCGGACGTCGCCTCGCTACCGCCTTGAGAGGTCGTCGAATCCTTCTCGTCCTGGACAATTGTGAGCATGTCGTTGACGCGGCTGCCGAGCTCGCTGACCTGCTGCTGCGTACGGCCCCCGGCCTGCGCGTGTTGGCTACCAGCCAGGAGCCGCTCGGCCTGGCTGGGGAGGCCGTATTCCTTGTCGAGCCTCTTCAAACGGCCGAGGCTGTACAGCTGTTCACTGAGCGCGCCGCCGCCTCGGCCCCAGGCTTTCCTTTGGACCCGGAGGGGTCTTCCCCATCCGACCGCGAGGCTGTCGCCGAGATTTGCCATCGCCTCGACGGCATCCCACTCGCTCTCGAACTTGCCGCTACTCGCGTACGCGCCCTGGGTGTACGGGAGCTGGCGGCTAGGCTCGGTGACCGGTTCCGGGTGCTGACCTCCCGGCAGCGCGGAGCTCCCGCTCGCCAACAGACTCTGCGAGCCATGATTGACTGGAGCTGGGAGCTGCTCAGCGCGCCCGAGCGCATCGTTTTACGCCGCCTCGCGGTGCATAGCGACGGCTCAGACTTAGCCGCTGCCGAAGCGACATGCACGGGCAACGGCGTCGCCCGTGAAGAAGTGCTCGACTTGGTGACGCGGCTTGTCGACCGGTCCTTGGTCGTCGTGGTGGACGGGCCTACAGGGCCCCGCTACCGGCTGCTGGAGTCCGTTGCCGCGTACGCGGCGGAGCGGCTGCACGAGATGGAGGATCTTACCGCCGTACGCGATCGGCATCTGCGCCACTACCTTGCGCTCGCCGAACGTGCCGAGACCCAGTTGCGCGGGGAAGACCAGCGGCCCTGGCTTGCCCGCCTGGATGCTGAGTCTGGCAACCTGCGGACGGCGCTTGACACGGGGATCCGCCGAGCGGCCGCAGGGCACGCCGCCGAGGCATTGCGGTTGGCGACCGCCCTGTCCTGGTGGTGGCTGCTGCGGGGTCGGCTCACCGAGGCCCGACGCAGCCTGTCAGCCGTTTTGGCTGCCGCTGATGACACCGCGCCCGAACTTGCCTTGCTGCATGCCGCATTCGCACTCTTGACCGGCGACCACGCCGCTGCGGACGCCGCTGCTGACGCCGCTGCTGACGCCAACGCCGTCGCTGATCCCGCGCGCCGTGCGCGCGCGCTGTGGCTGTGCGCGTACGGCCTGTTCAGCGCGGGCGAAGCCTCCATCGGCGAAGAGCTGAACACACGTTCCCTTGATCTCTTCACCGCTACGGGAGAGCAGTGGGGAATCGCCGCCGCGCTCAGTCTGCGGGCGACGCTCGCGCTAGGCCGAGGCGACCTCGACGATCTGAACCGCGACGGCCTGCGCAGCGCTGCCCTCTTCCGCGAGCTGGGTGACCGCTGGGGCGAGCTGCAGACCGTCTCGCCACTCGCCGCGCTCGCCGAGATCAAGGGCGACTACGGCGACGCGGAACGCCGACAGTGTGAAGGGCTGGGAATTGCGCGTGAGCTGGGCCTGGAGGCCGAAGTGTCGGCGCGCCTGTCCGGACTCGGTCGGCTCGCACTGCTGGCCCGTGATTGGGGCAGGGGCCAGCAACTGCATGCACAGGCACGCCGTATCGCCGCCGAGCAGGGCTATAAGTACGGCGAAATCCACTCGGAAATGGGCCTCGCCCTCGGCGCGCGCCGCTCCGGCGACCTCGACACCGCCGAGGCACACCTCATGCGCATCCGCGACGGCTACGCCGACGTGTCCTCGGAGGCGGGGGACCACCTACTGTTCGCGGAACTCGGCTTCATCGCCGAACTCCGCGGCGACGCGCACCTGTCCGTAGCTCATCACCTGCACGCCCTGAAAATCGCCCGTTCCCTCGGTGAACCACGTGCTCTCGCCTTGTCCCTGGAGGGCCTTGCGGGCGCGGCAGCGCTGCTTGGCCATGGGAAAGCCGCCGCCTGTGCGGCCCTACTGCTCGGAGCGGCGGATGAGGCGCGCCGTGATGCGGGCGCCCCCCTGCCGCTTGCCGAGCGCGGTGACGTCGATCGCATCGCAGCGGCGGCACGGTCGGCTCTGGGCATTCCCGTGTTCACGGAAGCTCTCGAGCGCGGCGCAGGGCTGGCCCCCGGGGAAGCGGCTCGTTATGTATGTACGGCACTTGACTGGGCGACGGCTGGGACTGAATGAGAACGCCGGCCGCCTCGGAGTGCCCCGCACCCCGCCGTTCCGACCTTGCCGATGTCTCGTAGCCCTCCGCCGCCCGCTTCAGCGGCGGGCAGCGGACGGGCACAGCGCGATGTCTGCCTCGACACAGGGAATGATCGTCTGCACCACCGCGATGGTGCGTTCCAGAAGGTCTGCACGGTTGTTGAGTACCCAGGAGATGTGCTGCGCGCCGAAGAAGGCGGATACCAGCACGGTGGCGAGAGTTGTAGGGGGGGAGACGCAGTCTTGAGTGCTTCCGTCGTCCCTTCTCGACAGCCATGAGGTGATGAGGTTGGTATACGCCTCGTACGGGACGGGAAGTTGCGCGCCGATGAGTTGCCGCTCCAACTGCAGGCGTGCCCCGGCCTGAAGGACAGTCTCGTCACGGAAGGCGATAGCCGTTCGGATCAAGAGTTCGGCGACTGAGCTGACCGGCGGAAGCTCCAACTTCTCAACCGAGTCCGCGATGGTTGCGATCCGGCGGTAGAACAGGTCGGTCAGCGCGACCGCGAGGGCGTCCTTGTTGTCGTAGTGAAAATACACCGCGCCCTTCGTTATTCCTGCGGACTGGGCCACATCCAGGATAGTGACGGCCGGGTAGCCCTTAGCGGCGAACGCATTGGCGGCAGCATCCAGCACGCGTTCCCGCGTCCGTACCGCTCGCTCCTGCTTGAGCTCCCTGGCCCCCACGGGACGCGGAGTGTCGAAGGTCTCACCGTCCGCAGCCATGATCGATCCACTTCTCTCTTCTGAGGAAACCTTCTCGAAGGTATATTTACTTGAGCGGGTGCCACGCCTACGCACCCAAATCTCCAGGGGGGAGAGGCTATGCGTTACCGCCAGCCGCGAGGGGGAGCCTCTGATGGGGTGGTGCGACAGAGACCTGGGCTCGCCTTTCAGCGGACGGTGTCCCGCAGGTTCGTTCACCGAGCCGCGGTGGCAGAGGTCCTCGTGACGGATGCCGTCGTGCTCGGGGACGACCACTTCCTGGTGGGGAGTCAGTGGCCACGGGATCACGCCCTTTACCATCCGGACGTTCATCGCGGAAGTGATCCCCTGCTGTTCGCCGAGACCATCCGGCAGGCTCTCGTTTACCTGGCGCATTGGCACTACGGAGTCCCGCTTACTCACCGCTTCGTCGGGTATGACATGGCCTTCGAGATCACCAACCCAGATGCCCTGAGGGTTGGCGGTGAGCCAATGCGTGCGGAACTCGAGGCATGGTGGCGCTGGACCGACAAGCGGCCGCCTCGCCGCTACGGCGCTCGGCTCGAGGTCAGACTCTCGGTTTCCGGCCGCGTTTGCGGCCGTGGCAGCCTGCGTGTTGTGGCGCTCGATGAGCGCAGCTACCGAATTGTTCGTCGGCGCGATACCGTTGCCGGCCTGGTGGCCACCGCACGCGCGAGACTGCCTCAGCGGGTGGAGTCTGAGCTGGTTGGTCGGCTGAGAGACAAGGACAGCGTGCTGGCACCAGGCTCCTCGGCCGATGAATGGCAGCTGTGCGTAGACCTTGATCATGCCATCCTGTTCGACCATCCCACTGACCACCTGCCGCTGATGGTGCTGCTCGAAGGGTTCAGGCAGTTGGGGCATCTGCTGACTCATGACGCGGTGTCGTGGGCAAGCCCTTCGTGCACCCTCGTATCGACGGTCCTCGACTGTCTGGCCTTCGGGGAACTCGACCTGCCCACTCGCATTGTCGTGCGCGAGAGCGCGCCGCGTATGTCGGCTGCGCCTGCCGAGTGGAGGTTGCGCCTCGACGCGCTCCAAGGGGACACACTGATCGCGAAATGTGACTCCACATGGGCCCCGGTGTGCCCGGAAACGCCAAGGGAACCGCCTTTGAATCTTGCCGCGACCTGAGCGTAGAGCGTTCAAGTCGTCCCCGGCGTCTCGAAGGGTGAGGGAGCGATCCATACCTCACTCCTCCTTGGCCATGGGCGCGGTCAGCCGTCCAGTACAAACCGATGAGAAGGAATCTTACGGGAAGATGGCGGAAAATCGATGGGCTCGTGGCGGGGCGGCCGCGGCGGACGACGGCGTCGTTCGGCACCCGGAGCCAACCCTCGAGTCTTTGGGGGGTGTTGTTTCCGATATCGCGGTCTCGCGAGTTCGCTCCAGTCCGCTTGGGAGCCCTGGAGCACTGGGCTCAGAAGCGGTTCAGCGAGCGACCGACGTCGCTCAGCGCGACGCCTTCGATGCACAGCGTGACCGGAAGCTGACGATCGAGACCGTCAGTCTCCTGCGAGCTGCAGGCTTTGCGCGTCATTTCGTTCCGCGGCGCTGGGGTGGCAGTGAGGGCACGTTCAGTGACGTGTTCCACGCGTCCGTTGCTGTTGCCCAAGGATGTTCCTCGGCTGCTTGGTGCACTGTGCTGTGGGCGGCGCATGCGCGGTTTGCGGCTCGGTTGCCAGAGGCGGGGCAGAAGGAGATCTGGGGTGCGTGCCCTGATGTACGGATTGCGGCGGCCGTCATGCCACCGGCCGGGGCTGCATCCAAGGTCGCGGGAGGCTGGTTAGTCCAGGGTGAATGGTGCCTGGCCAGCGGTGTCGATCACGCAGACTGGTTGCTCCTGGCAGCGCCGGAAGTCGATGCAACGGGCCGTCCGGCACGTGTATTCGCCGTTCCGAGGAGTGCCGCGACTATTCACGACACCTGGAACGGTGTGGGGTTGCGTGCCGCTGGCAGCAACACGGTTGTCGTCGGGACGACTGTGGTGCCCGATGAGCACAGTGCCCCCCTCACCGCGTTGCTGGCTGGAGATGGCAGCGAAGGAGAGCCCCGGTGCTACTCAGCACCCGCCCACCTCGCGGGGGGACTCCTGCTCTGCGCCCCTGCGCTGGGTGCCGCCCGTCGAGCTCTGACGGCCTGGGCGCACTGGGCTCGGACGGCCACTCTCGGCGGAGCGCGACCACTGGACCACTCATCCACACAGGAACGTTTCGCTCGCTCCGCGGCTGAGATCGACATGGTCGAACTGATGCTCAGCGAGGCCGTCAGGAGAGCGGACACGGATCCGGTCACTGCGGAGCTGGTCGCCCGTAACCGGCGAGACGCCGCCATGGGCGCGGAGTGCCTGGTCGCAGCTGTCGACAGGCTCTTTCGTAGTGGGGGAGCGCACATCCGGGATGTCGACGGCGACTTGCATCGATGCTGGGCTGACGTACTGACCATCGCTTCACACGGCGCGCTGCGTATGGAGCCGGCCGCTGAAGCCCACGCCCAGTCTTTCGACTGAAGCGGAGCCACCTGATGGGCAACGGCGAGTGCAGTCGTGTGGTGACGGCCTCCCGTTGGCCCCCGCCCTGCGCCCGCGTGACCTTGAGGAATTGCCCATGTGTTGCCCATCCCGGCTGGTGTTCAGCGACGTGGACGAGACGCTGATCAGCGTAAAGAGTCTGTTCGACTTCTTGGACTTCTACTTCACCGGACGGTACGGAGCGGATGGCATCCGGCATGCGGCCGAGACGCGTCGACGGATTGCTGCTCTGATTGGCGGCGGCTCCCCGCGGGAGGTGGCGAACCGAGTCTATTACGAGGCGTGGAGGGGCGAGCAGCTGGACGTCGTAACGGGCTGGGGAGCCAGGTGGTTCTCTTTGAGAAGCAGCTCGGAGCGGTTCTATGTGCCCGCCGTTCTGGCGGCACTACGCAAGCACCAGGAGAACGGCGACTGCATTGTCCTGGTTTCGGGGTCGTTTGCTGCGGTGGTGGATCCCATCGCAGCAGACATCGGTGCTGACCATGTGCTCTGCACTCGTCCCGAGGTGAGAGACGGAATCTTCACCGGATCTGTCGCTGGAGAGCCGTGTATCGGCGAGGGGAAACGAAGGGCTGTGAGAGACCTGGCCAAGGGCTATCCGTGCATCAACCTGACCGACTGCCACGGCTACGGAGACCACCCGTCCGACCTGCCGATGCTCACTGAGGTCGGGCACCCTGTCGTGGTCGGCGGTAGTCCGGAACTGCTGGCGGAGACGGTCGGTGCCCGTGTGCTGATGGGCACCGGGCCCACTGACGCTCTGTAGGCTAATGCTCATTGCACGCGGGTGAATCTTCCGGGACCACCGTTTCCGATACGGCTCCCGAGGAGAGCAACTGCCACACCTGGCAGACTTGTTCGGTGCCGTTGCCGAGCCCGTTGAACGGTCCTGTGTAGTACGCACCGAAAATCAGCGAACGAATCAGGGAGCTGATCAATTCTGGACTGTGCGCGGTGGTCAGCTGCTTACGCGCCTGGCCGTCAACGATGAGTTGGGTCAGGATGTCCGACAGGTCAGATACCGCCGTCAGAGTCCTTCCCTGGGAACATGCTTCCTCGTGTGCGAGTCGAAGGCCGGCGCGGAACCGGACGTCCATGTGCAGGCGGTGCACAAGTCCAACCGTTATGCGGCGCAGGTTCGTCAGGGGCGGGTCACCATCGCAGGTCTCCTGCAGGAGTCCATACCACATCTCGTCGAACCTCGAGATGAACTCGGAGGCGAGAGCATCCTTGGACGGGAAGTGGGCATACAGTGCGCCCTTGGTCATACCGACATGCGTTGCGATGCGCTGCAGATTCGCCCCCGCATAGCCATGATGCGCGAACTCGGTGGCCGACGCGTCTAGGAATCGTTCATGAGTCCTCGCAGCTCTCTCTTGTTTGGCCACAATGCCCCTTCGGAGTCGTTCGGTCATGCAGAGTAACAGTCTCTGGAGAATTTTTCCGACGTCAGTTCTCTTACAGGGTTTGGGGTGGAGGCGCAACTCGGTGACCAGGGTGCCGGAGCAGAGGGGTGCTTGAAGGCTCTCGCGAGGTCAGTGAGCCGACTCTGTTTCGGGGAGTTCCTGGTGCGTGAAGGGCCGAGTAAGAGGTACCGCTCCGCCTGGGGTCTGACGGCGGTCGCGCCAAGCTTCATATGGGCGTCCAGTTCAGTGGATCTGGCCGCAGGTACGGAAGAGGCTTTCCCAGTCGTTAGTGAGGGTGCCCGGATCGGCCAAGAGCAGCGGGCGTTGATCTAGTACTCCAGCTGTAGATCGCGATCTTCATGTCTGGGCGGCTTGTCGCTGATAGTGGCTGGCCTGGGATCGGGCCTGGTGGCGGCGTCGCCAATGGGACCAGTCGAGCCGGTGGGTCGCGTCGTGGACGGGCCGGACGGCGAGCGCGGTGAACAGGTGCTGGATCTCGTTGCAGGTGAGCGGTATCAGCCCGTCCGGCTTCGAGTGGCGGGCGTGTTCGTCGGCGCGGACGACGGTGAGGAAGGCGTGGGCGAGCATCGCGAGGGTGACCCAGCGGTGCCAGGACGTCCAGCGTCTGACCTGGTGCTCGTCCAGTCCGGCCAGGCCCTTGCCGGACTGGAAGGTCTCCTCGGCCGTCCATCTGCGCCCGGCGACCCGCACCAGGGTGGACAGCGGAACCCGGACTGCTGAGTAGCAGCGGTAGAAGGCGAGTTCACGGGTGCGCCGGTTGCGGCGGACGAGCAGCTGACGGTGGCCCGGCCGGTCGTCGGCGATGTCGGCCAGGGCCCAGTCGTAGAAGCGGTGCCCCTTGGCGCCGTCGCCGGCGGAGAGTTTCTGCCAGGCCCGCTTCGGCAGCATCTTGACCAGGACGTCGGCCCGGAAGTTGCCAGCTCGGGTGGTGATCTGGTGGTCACAGGCCACGGCGAGCACGTAGCCGGTCTCGCGTCTCTCCAGCTCGGTCCGCAGGTGCGGGTTGCCTCCGTAGACCTCATCGCCCGCCACCCAGGATGCGGCAACGCCGGCGTCCAGGGCGCGGCCGATCATGCGGGCGGCGAGGGCGGGTTTCGTGGCGAAGCCGACGGCGTCGGGTATCCCGGCGGCCCGGCAGCGGGCCGG
>NZ_NEUE01000169.1 GCF_002910905.1 Streptomyces sp. SM11
AGCTTGCCGTAAAACCTGGGGTGGTCAGCGGGGTCCTTGTTCGGTTGCTCGCTTGTCTGTCTGATCTGCTGTGCCGAGCAGGGCGTTTCCGACCTCGTAGGTTGGCGCCTTCCGTGTGTTGCGTCGGCCGGGCGGACGGCCGGGGCCGGGACGGGAGGGTTTCGGCGCGTTCGTGAGGACGGGCAGTGATCTGCGAACTTGACGAAACCCCCGGCGGACGCGGCCGGGTGTGAGCTGGTGGGCGGCCAGGGGTTTCTCCCAGGGGCGCTTGAGGTCGGCGGTCAGGGGCCGGGCCAGGCGTAGCTGGGTGTAGACGGCCAGGACGAGAGCGGTCCAGCGATCGGCGGCGGCAGGAGAGCGCAGGCAGATGCTCGTCCAGCCCAGGTGTTGCTTCCAATAGCGGAAGGTGTGCTCAAGATCAAATCTGCGCAGGAAGCACGACCATGTGCTGTCGGCGAGGTCGGCGTCCGCGCCGGTGCGTGACCACCACAGCCACAGGGGCTTCGGGCTGCCGCCGGAGGGCAGGCGGTCGACGTCCAGGCGGATCACCGTGCCCGGGAGGATGGGTAGTTCGGGTTCGGGGTGGTGCTGCCAGATCGTCTGCCGGTTGAGCTTGGGGTGCAGGCGCTCGAAGCAGCGCACACGGACGTTCCCGTACTTGTCGAGGTTGCGGACGGTGTCGTGGGCGGGTGGTTGCCAGGTGTCGGGGTTGTGGAACTCGAAGCGCTCGCCGTGGCGCCGGGGCCGGCCGCCCTTCGCGCCGACGCCTCCGCCTGGGGGCGCGTCTTGATAGAGGACGCGGTCGCCGCGCAGGCGTACGCAGACCTCGACGGGCAGGTCGGCGAGCTGGTGGGCGAGGTAGGGGCCGTCGTAGCCGCAGTCGGTCACGATCCGGATCGGCGGGTCGCCCGCGGTCCAGCGTCCGAGGGCGACGATCCGGCTCACGACACCGCGCAGCTGGTGGGCGGTGATCTCTTGGAGGTGTTCGCCCGGGCATAGGCGGCGGGCATCCAGGGGTGCGGTCCAGGAGGTGGGGCCGCTGGTCAGGGCGGCGACAACGGAGTAGCACCAGCCGGGGATCATCTCGTGGGCGCCCTCGGCGCGGCCGTAGGTATGACAGAAAGTGCGCTGGTCACTGGTGCCGGCGTCCGGGCGTAGCCAGGGCGTGGTGTCCACGGCGAGCACGATGCCGCCGCCGGGGCCGCGCGGCAGGTCGTGCAGGGCGAAGGACCAGTTCAAGCGCTCGAAGTCGACACGGCCGTTGTTCATGGCGCGCTGGACGGAGCCGTGGGAGCGGGCGTGTTCGGGCACGAGGCTGAGTTCGGCCAGGTTGCGTACCGGGCCTTCGCTGCACAGCACCGCGTCGGTGATCTCGAAGAGCGCATCACCCCAACGCGTGAGGCAGGAGCGGACATCGACGCGGAACTCCTTGAGTTCACGCAAGGCCGCGTTGCGGGCACTGGGATCGGGCACACTGACAGCGGCGGTCGCGCCGGTTTTCGTTGGTCTCACAACCCGAGGATCACGGCGCGGCCGTCGCCGTGTCCGGCGTTTCCCCATGTGGGGGACTCGAACACCTACCGCCGCGCGACCTGAGGTTTTATCTCAAGCTGAGTGCGTTGTGGTAAACCGGATCTCGTTCGAAGCCCGCGGGGCGGGTGACCATTCGGACAGAGATGCCGATGCGGTCGTGGGCACAGAGAAACGGGCCCCCTGGTAGCGACGTGGTTGTTGAGGCCGGTCACGAGCAAGGAGACCCGTTGTCGGACGAGTTGACCACTTCTGCTGTGCCTGCGTCCGCCGCGGTCACCCTTGGGTGTGACTGCTACGTGCACAGGTTCGGTTCGATCGCTGCGGGGCGGCGGGCAGGCTGCTGTCCGAGTGACATGACGGATGCGGAGCGGGCCGAGGTCCGCTCCGTGATGCCGGTGCCGGCCTGGCTCCTGAAGCGTGGCGGACGCCCGGAGGCGTTCTGCCATCGCGAGATGCTCGACGCGGTGCGCTACGTCGTCGACAACGGTGTGAAGTGGACGGCCCTGCCTGTCGACTTCCCGTACTGGCGGGCGGTCTACGACTTCTTCCGCCGCTGGCGGGCCTGCGATTACGCGCGTGAACTCTACGAACGCCTGCGCCGCACGACGCGGGAACGCTCAGGGCGCAACGCCGAGCCCAGTGGGGGAATCATCGACAGCCAGTCGGTGGACGCCTCCGAAACCGTAGGTGAGGACAGTCGCGGATACGACGGCGGCAAGTCACGCGACGGCCGCAGACGTCACATCCTGACCGATACCGAGGGCCTGCTCCTGGAGGTGACCGTGACCACGGCCGATGTGCACGACTCCAAGGCCGCCCCGGCGCTGCTGGAGGCATTCATGGAACAGCCGGGCCGGCTGCTGAAACTGGTGTGGGCCGACAGCGCCTACCAGGGTCCGACGCTGTCGAAGGCGTCCGCCCGACACGGTGTCCGCATCGAGGTCGTGCGGCGCTGTGACGGGCAACGCGGATTCGTCGTACTGGCCCGCAGAAGGACTCCCTTTGCCACAACGCACTGAAAGGTTCCCCGTGAAGCCGGGGAACTCGCCCGCTGGCTCCAGACCCGCTGGCGAGCCATCGACGACTGGATCCTGCTGGCCCGTTCCGAGACCGACGAAAGAGGCACCGAACCACAACCGCTCCGTCGCTTCGACCCTCTCTGACGACGCCGCGTGAGGGCGCTGTCACGTTGAACCTTCTATAGATCGTCAAGCTAGAGGGGCCTCCCGGTCAGCGGTTGCGCGGGGTGACCTCCGCCATCCGGGACCAGCCGGTGCCCTCCATCTCGACGTTGATGATCTCGGGGACCTCGGCCACCAGCTCCGACATCGTCGCGATCGCCGCCTTGAAGTGGTCGGAGTTCACGTGCGCCTCGCCCGCCGCCGCGTCGGCGAAGGCCTCCAGCAGGACGAACTGGTTGGGGTTCTCCACACTGCGGGACCAGTCGAAGAAGAGGTTGCCGGGCTCTCCGCGGGTGGCGACGGTGAAGTCGTCCAACCGGGTGAGCCACTCCTCGGGGTCGAGGGCGGTGAACTTGACGGCGATGAAGATCATGGGGGGCTCCCGGTCGAGAACGTCGGAAGGTACGGCTCGCTCAGCACCAGGGCCTGCTCGCCGCACCCCGACCAGGGTGACACAACCTCATGTAACGGTACCGACCGGGCACACCGCGATCCCCCTGAGACCGCGGTGCGTCCGGCCCTGTCCGCCGACGGGATCAGCCGCCGAGCTCCCGGTGACGGGCCGCCAGGGCGGCGGCGCCCTCGTCGGTGAGCGATCCGAACAGCCGGAGCCGTGAGATGCCGCCGTCCGGGAAGATGTCGATCCGTACGTGGGTGGCCCGGACGGTCCCGTCGAGGACGAAGCGGTGGTTGGTGTCGGGCTGGAGCCGGGTCCGGGGAAGGGCCTCCGCCCAGTCGCCGCCCTCGCCGTCCCGTACCGAAAGGCTCGCCCAGCCCGCGGAGTTGCCCTTGAGGTAGGCGGTGTCGATCTCGACGGCCCGGATCCCGGACCGCGCGGCGAGGCGGTAGCTGATCCAGTCGTTGCCCGTGTCGCGCCGGCGGCGGGTCTCCCAGCCGTCGTCCATCTTGCGCGAGCGGCCGGGCTGGATGGTGTTGGTGGCCGGGGAGTAGAAGCGGTCGGAGGCGTCCTCGACCTGGCCGCCGTTCTCCAGGGCCGCGAGGTCGAACGTACCGAGCGCGGCGAGCCAGGCGGGGTCCGGGGCGACCTCGCCGTACACGCGCAGCCGGGCGATCCCGCCGTCCGGGTGCTGGTTGACCCGCAGATGGGTGAAGCGCTGCTCGGCGTCGACGGCGAAGCCGTTGGCCGCGTGGCCGCCGACCGCCGTACAGGGGACGAGCGTCGTCCACTTCACGTCGGGTGCGAGGAGGTCCTCGGGGGACGGGGAGCCGGGCAGGGACACCGCCTCGACGGAGACCGCCTGCGGGTAGTTGCCGCGGAAGTGGGCGGTGTCCAGGACGATGCCCCGGATGACGCCGGGCGCGCCGAGGCGGACGAGGGCCCAGTCGTGGTCGTCGGCGGTGGGGTGGGGTTCGGCGGCGCTGACACCGCGTCGGCGGCGGGTCTCCCAGCCGTCCATGATCTTGCCCTTGTGCCCGAAGTGCTCCGGGTCGAAGACGGCGGGCCCGGTCTTCAGCAGGTTCTCACGCTCGGCGAAGAACTCGTCGTTGGCGGCGATGACCCCCGCCCCGAGGCGGCGGTCGGCCAGGTCGACGAGGCGGGTGAAGGGGAAGTCGGCGGTGCGGTGGTCGGCGTACGGGTCACCGCCCGCGTAGGGGCTTGCGTCTCCGGTGAAGCGCGGTATCGCGGCGTCCGTCATGGTCAGCAGTTCCTTTCGGGCACGGTCAGTGGTCGCGTTCGAGGAGGCGGCCGGCGGGCTCGGCGAGGACGCCGTCGGAGGCGATGCGGACACCGCGCAGCCAGCTGGAACGGACCACGCCGTGCAGGGTCTTCCCGGCGTAGGCGGTGACCTGGTTGCGGTGGAAGAGCTCGGCAGGGTCGACGGTGAAGGTCGCCTCGGGGGCGAGCACCGCGAAGTCGGCGTCGCGTCCGGCCTCGATGGCGCCCTTGCGGGTCAGCCTGGCGAGTTCGGCGGGGGCGGCGGACATCCAGCGGGCGACGTCGTCGAGGGAGTGGCCGCGCTTGCGGGCCTCGGTCCAGATGGCGGGCAGGCCGAGCTGGAGGGAGGAGATGCCGCCCCAGGCGGAGGCGAAGTCCGGGGTCTTGAGGTCCGTGGTGCACGGGGAGTGGTCGCTGACGACGCAGTCGATGGTGCCGTCGGCGAGTCCGGCCCACAACGCGTCCTGGTTGGCGGCCTCGCGGATCGGCGGGCAGCACTTGAACTCGGTGGCCCCGTCCGGGACTTCCTCGGCGGTGAGGGTGAGGAAGTGCGGGCAGGACTCGACGGTGACGCTGACGCCCTCGCGCTTGGCGGCGGCGATCAGCGGCAGGGCGTCGCTGGAGGACAGGTGCAGGACGTGGACGCGGGCGTTCAGCCGCTTGGCGTGGGCGATGAGCCCTTCGATCGCGGTGTTCTCGGCGTCGCGCGGGCGGGAGGCGAGGAAGTCCGCGTAGGCGGGCCCGGGGCGCTGCGGGGCCTCGGCCAGATGGTGCGGGTCCTCGGCGTGCACGATGAGCAGGCCGCCGAAGCCGGCGATCTCCGCCATGGAACGGGCCAGTTGCTCCTGGTCGAGCTCCGGGAACTCCTCGACGCCGGAGGGCGACAGGAAGCACTTGAAGCCGAAGACCCCGGCCTCGTGCAGCGGGCGCAGGTCCTTGACGTTGGACGGGATCGCACCGCCCCAGAAGCCGGTATCGACGTGCGCCTTGGGGGCCGCGACCTGCTGCTTGGTCCGCAGGTGCTCGACGGTGGTGGTCGGCGGGAGGGAGTTGAGCGGCATGTCCAGGAGCGTGGTGATGCCGCCGGCGGCGGCCGCGCGGGTGGCGGTCCAGAAGCCCTCCCACTCGGTGCGGCCGGGGTCGTTCACGTGGACGTGGGTGTCGACCAGGCCGGGCAGCAGGACGTCGTCGCCGAAGTCCTCCAGGCGAAGGCCCGCAGGCGCCTCGGTGTCGTACGGCAGGACCGCGTCGATCGTGCCGCCCGCGACGGCGACCGCCGCCGGGCGGGTCCCCTCGGGGGTGACGACGCGCGTCGAGCGCAGTATCAGGTTCACGTCCGGACCGGACACCTGTGCTCCTTCACTCCAGGAATTCAACGAACTGTTGAAGCTTCGATGGAGTCTTCACTCGGGAATCGCCCTCGTCAAGACCCCACTCTCCGCCACGGGGGCCCGCCGGGCCACTCCGACCACCCGACTAGAGGTTTCCACAAAGTAGAAGTCACATTTCGAACTGCGGAACGTAGCATGGGCCAGGAGAGGCGGCGCCGAGCCGTCCGCACCGACCGGCGGCACCCGGACAAAACAGGCCCTGACCGGCACGGACACCGACCGGGCAGCTGTGGGCCGTCCGGGAACCGCCCGGTAGGCTGCTGCCTTGCCTTCCGCTTCGAAAGGACCGTTGACGTGCCGCCGTCCCACGCCAGCACAGCCGACTCCAAGCCCTCCGGTTCCAGCGGTGGGGTGCAGTCCCTTGAGCGCGCCTTCGATCTGCTGGAGCGGATGGCCGACGCCGGGGGCGAGGTCGGGCTGAGCGAGCTGTCCGCGAGCAGCGGTCTGCCCCTGCCGACCATCCACCGGCTGATGCGCACCCTGGTCGTCTGCGGGTACGTACGCCAGCAGCCCAACCGCCGCTACGCACTCGGCCCCCGCCTGATCCGGCTCGGCGAGTCCGCCTCCCGACTGCTCGGCACCTGGGCCCGCCCCTACCTAAGCCGACTGGTGGAGGAGACCGGCGAGACGGCCAACATGGCGCTGCTGGACGGGGACGAGATCGTGTACGTCGCCCAGGTGCCGTCCAAGCACTCCATGCGGATGTTCACCGAGGTCGGCCGCCGGGTCCTGCCCCACTCCACCGGCGTCGGCAAGGCGCTCCTCGCGCACACCCCCGCCGACGAGGTCCGCGCGCTCCTGGCCCGTACCGGCATGCCGGCCGCCACGGAGAAGACGATCACCACCCCGGAGGGCTTCCTCGACGCCCTGGAGCTGGTGCGCCGCGCCGGGTACGCGGTGGACGACAACGAGCAGGAGATCGGGGTGCGGTGCCTCGCGGTCTCCGTGCCGAACTCCCCCACCTCGGCCGCGATCTCCATCTCGGGCCCGGCGGGACGCGTGACGGAGACGGCCACTGAACGGATCGTGCCGATTCTCCAGCAGGTCGCGGGCGAGCTGTCCGAAGCCCTGGCGAGCAGTGGCACCAACGGCGGCTGAGCCCCCAAGGCGGCGGGCCCGGGATTCCGGGCCCGCCGCTCCCGTTTCAGGCCCGGGCCGGGACCGTGAGCCGCCCGTCGTCCATCGTCACCGTGCGGTCCATCCGGTCCAGATGGGCCAGGTCGTGCGTGACCAGCACCGTGGCGGTGGCGCGCTCCCGGGTCAGGGTGACCAGCAGGTCGAGCACGGCCGCGCCGCGCTCGTGGTCGAGCGCGCTGGTCGGCTCGTCGACGAGCAGGACCGCCGGCTCGTTCATCAGGGCACGGGCGATGTTGATCCGCTGGCGCTGACCGCCCGAGAGCTGGTGCGGCCGCCGGTGCGCGCGGTCGGCGAGACCGACCGCGTCCAGCAGGTCCAGGGCCCGGTGACGGGCGGCGCGGGCGGACCCGCCGGACAGATGGCGCATCACCTGGAGCTGTTCGGCGGCGGTCAGCGAGGGCAGCAGGTTGGGCTGCTGGAAGACGGTGCCGATGTGGTCCCGGCGCAGGGCCGCCCGCCCGGACCGGCCGAGACCGGCGGTCGGCGTCCCCGCCACGACGACCTCGCCGGAGTCCGGGGTGACCAGGGTGGCGGCGGCCGCGAGCAGGCTGGACTTGCCCGAGCCGGACGGCCCGACGACGGCGGTGAGCGTGCCCGGGAGCACGTCCAGGGAGACCCGGTCCAGGGCGGTGAGCCGGCCCTCGCCGTCCGGGTAGGTGAGGGTGACGTCGGTCAGGGTGAGCGTCATCGGGCACTCCCGAGTGCGGTGAGCGGGTCGACGGCGGTGATCCGCCGGATGGACAGGGCGGCCCCGAGCGCACCGAGGACGACCATCACGGCGGCCGGGACGAGGACGGTCGCCGCGTCCAGGACGAACGGCACGGCTCCGCCACCGATCAGGGCTCCGGCCCCGGCGGCGAGCACGGTGCCCAGTCCCGTACCGAGGGCGAGCATCACCACGGCCTGCCCCAGTGCGTCGCGCAGGAGGTACGGGGTCGACGCGCCGAGCGCCTTGAGTACGGCGACGTCGCCGCTGCGCTGGATCGTCCAGACGGTGAAGAACGCACCGATGACGAGGGCGGAGATGGCGAAGAGGAAGCCGCGCATCAATTGCAGCGAACCGTTCTCCGCCTGGTAGGAGCCGATGGCGGTGAGGGAGTCGTCGAGGGCGAGCGTGCTGGTGCCCGCCGCCTCGTCCCCCGCTTCCAGGTCGACGCCGTCCGTGGTGGTCAGGGCGATCACGGTCGCCTGTTCGGCGGGCCCGGCACCGTCGTGGCCGATCTGCTGCCAGTCGTCGAGGGTGGTCCAGACGACGGGGGTGTGGCTGTGGGCGGCCTCCGTGGCGACGGCGGCGACATCGCGCTCGGTCCGGCCGAGCGCGATCCGGTCACCGGCGGCCACGTCCAGCTCCTCGGCGGCCTTCACGGAGAGCACGACCCGCCCCGGGCCGATCCCTTCCGGCCCGAGGGTGCCGTCCGGTTCGACACCGAAGGCCGACACGGCGGCGGTCCGCTCACCGGCGGCGGTGGCGTTCAGGGTGCGGATGCCGACCGGCTGCGCGGCCCCGACCCCGGGCCAAGAGGCCCAGGCCCGCCAGGCGTCCTCGCGGACGGTCGAGGCGGTGAGCGACTCCGCCTGCCCGTCGGGTGGCGCGGCGAAGGCCAGGTGGTCGGCGTCGAGCCCGGTGACGGCCGAGGTGTTCTCCCGGGCCAGACCGGCGGTCAGGCCGGACAGCAGGCCCACGAGCAGCGTGATCAGCACCACGACCGAGCCCATGAGCGCGAACCGGCCCTTGGCGAAGCGGAGGTCTCTCCATGCGACGAACATGGCTCCAGCGTCGTTCGGCGCGAGCGGGAAAACATCGCGCGGCGGACGGGCCCGGGATCAACCTTTCGATTGACCGGGTCCGGGGAGACCGCGACTACGCTGGACGAACCATGGATTCGCGTTCGCACACCCACGTCACGGCAGCCCTGCGGCTCTGTCTGCACGCACTGCTGGTGGGCCTGCTGGCCCTGGTGGTGGTCCGCACGGTGGGCGAGGACGCGCCGCACACGACGGCGGTCGTGGTGGTGGCGGTGCTGATGGCGGCCCTGTACGCGGCGGGGGCGCTCACCTCCTCCGTACAGCCCGGAAACCGGCCGGGGGCGGTGTGGCTGGCGGGTCTCGGCGCCCTGTGGGCCGCACTGCTGGTGCTGTCGCCGGACGCCCTGTGGGTGGCCTTCCCGCTCTACTTCCTCCAGCTCCACATCCTGCCGATGCGCTGGGCGCTGCCCGCCGTCGTGGTCACCGCGGCCGCCGCGATCACCAGCTTCGTCGTACACCGGCAGGTGATCGCGCCCGGCGCGTTCATCGGGCCGCTGATCGGCGCGGCGGTCGCCGTCGCCACCGTCCTCGGTTACGACGCGCTCTTCCGGGAGAGCGAACGGCGGCGCGAGCTGATCGTGGAGCTGGTCGTCACCCGCGCGGACCTTGCCGAGGCGGAACGCACGGCCGGGACCCTCGCCGAGCGCGAGCGCCTGGCCCGGGAGATCCACGACACGCTGGCCCAGGGACTGTCCAGCATCCAGCTGCTGCTGCGTGCCGCCGAGCGCTCGCTGCCCGAGGACGCCCCGGCCGCCGCGCATGTGCGGGCCGCCCGTGAGGCCGCGCAGGCGAATCTCGCCGAGGCCCGTTCCTTCGTGCGCGCGCTGACGCCGCCGGACCTGGAGCACGGCTCGCTGGCCGCCGCGCTGGAGCGGCTCTGCGCCCGCACGACCGCACCGGACCTGACCGTACGGTTCGCGGTGAGCGGCACCCCGGTCGAGCTGCCGACGCCGTACGAGGTGGCGCTGCTGCGGACCGCGCAGTCGGCGCTGGCCAACACGGTGCGCCATGCGCGGGCCGGCCGGGCGGAGATCACCCTGAGCTTCATGGACACCTCGGTGGCGCTGGACGTCGTAGACGACGGACAGGGCTTCGACCCGTCGGGGGCGCCGGTCCACGAGCGCGGCGACGGCGGCTTCGGGCTGCCGGCGATGCGGGCGCGCGCCGGGTCGCTCGGCGGCGCGCTGAGCGTGGAGTCGGCGCCCGGACAGGGCACGGCGGTGGCGGTCACCCTGCCGCTGCCCGTCGCGGAAGCGGAGCGTGCCGCATGAGTGTGAGCGGGGACGCGATCCGGCTGCTGCTGGCGGACGACCATCCGGTCGTCCGGGCGGGGCTGCGGGCGGTCCTGGACACCGAGCCGGACTTCCGGGTCGCCGGTGAGGCCGCCACCGCCGAGGAGGCCGTCGCCCTGGCCGCGGCGGGCGGCTTCGACGTGGTCCTGATGGACCTCCAGTTCGGTGCGGGCATGCACGGCTCACAGGCCACGGCGACGATCACCGCCGCACCGGACGGCCCCCGGGTGCTGATCCTCACCACCTACGACTCCGACGCGGACATCCTGGCGGCGGTCGAGGCGGGTGCGAGCGGCTATCTGCTGAAGGACGCGCCGCCGCAGGAGCTGGCGGCGGCGGTACGCACGGCGGCGGCGGGCCGCTCGGCGCTGGCGCCCTCGGTGGCGCACCGGCTGATGGACCGGATGCGCACCCCGGCCGAGGCGCTGACCCGGCGGGAGCTGGAGGTGCTCCAGCTGGTCGGGGAGGGCCTGTCGAACCTGCGGATCAGCAAGCGGCTGTTCCTGAGCCAGGCCACGGTGAAGTCCCACCTGGTGCACATCTACGCCAAGCTGGGCGTCGACTCCCGTACGTCGGCGGTCGCGGCGGCCACGGCCCGCAGGCTCATCCGCCGCTGACGGACCGGGTGCGCGGTGTCACCCGCGCGTTCTCCGAAGAGGTCGACCGCGTTGCGCACCTCGCGCAGGGCGGCGGCCACCGCGCTCACCGAGCCGATCGCCCCCGCGATCAGCAGCAAGGAGCGGCGCATCCGGGGGATCTCCGGCACACCGCTGACGGCCATCGCGTCCAGGGCCGCCAGCTCGTCCTCGGCGATCGGCCGGTCGGGGAATTCGGTCGGGAGCCCGGCCAGTTCCCGGCGGAGCCGGGAGACGGCCATCCGCAGCTCGGCCACCCTCGGGTCCTCGCCACTGCCGGTCAGCCGCTTCTGCCCCACGCTTCGCAACACAGCACTCCCCCTCGCACGTCCTTGTGCCGGTGTGACCCCCGATCCCGGGCTGTGGCCAAGTCCCCGGGTTCGTCCGCAAGTTAACGCCATGACACGCAGTGCGCGCCAGCCCACGGAAAGAAATCGGGGTTACCCCTGAGGGTGACATGCGTGTCGCGTGTGCGAAGGGCTCAGTGGTATCCAGACCCCATGGTCAAGGACACAACGACGAACACGGCGACAGGCACGGCTGCGACCACGCCTTCCGCCTCGGAGAACCCCGAGGTCGCGGGGGTGCTGCTGGCCGCCGGTGGGGGCCGTCGACTCGGCGGCCGCCCCAAGGCGCTGCTGGAGCACCGGGGCCGCCCGCTGATCGAGCACGCGGTGCGCTCCCTGCGCAACGGCGGCTGCGGCCCGCTGCACGTGGTGCTGGGCGCGGCGGCCGACGAGGTGCGGGCCCGCGCGGATCTCACGGGCTGCGCGGTGACGGTGAACCCGGGCTGGGAGGAGGGCATGGGGTCGTCGCTCCGCCTGGGCCTGGCCGCCCTGAGCGCCTCGGACGCGGATGCGGCACTCGTCCTCCTGGTCGACCAGCCGGGGATCGGGGCGGAGGCGGTGGCGCGGGTGCGTCTCGCGTATCGCTCGCGGGCGACTCTGGCGGCCGCGTCGTACGGCGGGGAGCGGGGCCATCCGGTGCTGTTCGGGGCGGACCGGTGGACGGACATCGCCGCGGGGGCGGTGGGCGACCAGGGCGCGCGGGCGTATCTGCGGGAGCACCGCGATGCGATCACGCTCGTGGAGTGTTCGGATGTGGCCGAGGCGTACGACATCGACACCCCGCGGGACCTGAAGCACCTGGAGTGACCGGACGGAGCCGGTCGCCGTCCACCGTCCGTGGCCACGCTGGCACGCTGCGCCGCCACCGGCCCGTTTCTGTCGACCCGGAGAATCTCGACATCAACAAACCATTGAACTTCCACCATGAGGAAACTACTATCCACTGGCCAGAAGCCCTCTGAACCTCAGACGGCGCCCACGGCCGTATCTCGGAGCCATGGCACGCCGTGCCGTCTCAGGCGACCCGGCGGCCATGAGTCGCCGCCGCCCGCTGAAGGAGTGACAGCTCATGTCCGCACCAGCGCCGTCCACGCTGGCCATCGTCGATGCCGAGCCCCTGCCCCGGCAGGAAGAGGTCCTGACCGACGCGGCCCTCGCGTTCGTGGCCGAACTGCACCGGCGGTTCACCCCGCGCCGCAATGAGCTGCTCGCCCGGCGCGGCGAGCGCCGCACCGAGATCGCCCGCACCTCCACGCTGGACTTCCTGCCCGAGACGGCGGCGATCCGCGCGGACGACTCCTGGAAGGTCGCACCGGCTCCGGCCGCACTGAACGACCGCCGGGTGGAGATCACCGGTCCGACCGACCGCAAGATGACCATCAACGCCCTGAACTCGGGCGCGAGGGTCTGGCTCGCCGACTTCGAGGACGCGTCCGCCCCCACGTGGGAGAACGTCGTCCTCGGCCAGCTCAATCTGACCGACGCCTACGAGCGCCGCATCGACTTCACCGACCCGAGGTCGGGCAAGTCGTACGCGCTGAAGTCCGCCGACGAACTCGCCACGGTCGTCATGCGCCCCCGCGGCTGGCACCTGGAGGAGCGCCATCTGCGGCTGGACGGCGTCTCCGTGCCCGGTGCGCTGGTCGACTTCGGTCTCTACTTCTTCCACAACGCGCAGCGCCTGATCGGCCTGGGCAAGGGCCCGTACTTCTACCTTCCGAAGACGGAGTCGCACCTGGAGGCCCGCCTCTGGAACGACATCTTCGTCTTCGCCCAGGACTACGTCGGTATCCCGCAGGGCACGGTCCGGGCGACGGTGCTGATCGAGACGATCACCGCCGCGTACGAGATGGAGGAGATCCTCTACGAGCTGCGCGACCACGCGTCCGGGCTGAACGCCGGCCGCTGGGACTACCTCTTCTCCATCGTCAAGAACTTCCGTGACGGCGGGTCCAAGTTCGTCCTCCCGGACCGCAACGCGGTGACGATGACCGCCCCGTTCATGCGGGCGTACACCGAGCTCCTGGTCCGCACCTGCCACAAGCGCGGTGCGCACGCCATCGGCGGCATGGCCGCCTTCATCCCCTCGCGCCGCGACGCCGAGGTCAACAAGGTGGCCTTCGAGAAGGTCAAGGCGGACAAGGACCGCGAGGCGCACGACGGCTTCGACGGCTCCTGGGTCGCCCACCCCGACCTCGTCCCGATCGCCCTGGCCTCCTTCGACGCGGTCCTCGGCGACAGGCCCAACCAGAAGGACCGGCTGCGCGAGGACGTCTCGGTGGCCCCGGGCGACCTGATCGCCATCGACACCCTCGACGCCAAGCCCACCTACGACGGCCTGCGCAACGCCGTCGCGGTCGGCATCCGCTACATCGAGGCCTGGCTGCGCGGCCTGGGCGCGGTCGCCATCTTCAACCTGATGGAGGACGCGGCCACCGCCGAGATCTCCCGCTCGCAGATCTGGCAGTGGATCAACGCGGACGTGGTCTTCGAGAACGGCGAGCACGCCACGGCGGACCTGGCCCGCAAGGTCGCCGCCGAGGAACTGGCCGCGATCCGCGAGGAGGTCGGCGAGGAGCCCTTCACCGCCGGCAAGTGGCAGCAGGCCCACGACCTCCTGCTCCAGGTCTCCCTGGACCAGGACTACGCGGACTTCCTGACCCTGCCCGCGTACGAGCAACTGCGCTGACCCGTCACGACGTACGCGAACCGCCCCCGGCACCGCACAGCGCCGGGGGCGGTGGTGTGTGCCTGAGCTCGCCCCACCCGGACCTCGCCCACAGTGGCCGCGATACGGGAGAGTTCTCTCCTATCACGTCACCCGGACGGGTCCGGGAAGGAGCGTACGGAGTGCGCCGGGACGGGTGTCAGTCCGTCAGGACCACCGTCGGCTGGGCCGAGAAGTCGCCCCACTTGCCGTCCGGAAGCTTGGCCCGGAGCTTCACCGAATAGCGGGTCCCCGCCGGGTCCGAGAGGTTCAGTCGGTAGGTGGCACGGCCCTTCGGAGGCGTGCCACCCCAGACAATCGTGGTGGTCAGCCTGCCGTTCAGGTACAGCTGGTAGGCGGGGATCACTCCGCCCGTCCCGGGCTGGTCCCAGGACAGGTCGAGGGTGAACTCGGCACCCTCCTTGCCGACCTCGGTGCGCAGACCGGTGGGGGCGGTGCTCGCGGGGGCGCCGGCGGCCCGGGCGGTGGTGAGGTCGACGGCGTTGCTGTCGGGCGAGGACTTGTCGGAGGCGTCCCGGGCCCGGACGGTGAAGGTGTAGACGGTCCCGGGACGCAGGCCCGTCACCTTCGCCGTGGTCGCGGTGCCCGGCACGCTGTGGATCCGGGAGTCCTCCTGGTAGACGTCGTACGAGGTGACGCCGACGTCGTCCTTGGCCGCCTGCCAGGTCAGGGTGGCCCCGCGGCCGCCCTCGGCGGTTCCGGCCAGCTTCGCGGGGGCGGTGGGGGGCTCGTTGTCGTCGGGCGGGGTGGCCTGCGTGGTGACGGGCACGACGGTGCTGGGCGCGGAGAGGTTTCCGGCGGTGTCCTTGGACCGGACCGTGAAGGTGTAGTCCGTCGACGCCGTCAGCCCGTCGACGTCGATCATGTGCTTCGTCGCCGGAACGGATCTGACCTTGGTCTTCGCCCGGTAGACCTCGTACCCGGCGATCGCCTTGTTGTCGGATGCGGGGTCCCACATGACGTGCACCGAGGTGGAACTGCTGGCCTGAGCGGTCACGCCCTTGGGGGTGCTCGGGGACTGCGTATCGGCTTCGGCGGTGCCACCGCAGGCGGTGAGGGTGGCGAGGAGCAGAGCGGCGGAACAGGCCAACGCGGCAGATGTGTGGGGGCGTTGCACGGGGGTGCCTTCCATCCGGACAGCAATGGTCCAGACCTGTATGACATGGCGTGGGGGCCGCCGACAAGAGCCCGGCCGGGAACCTTCCGCTATATGCCGGGTTGCGCCACCCGCCCGCGGTCGGGGCAGCCACTTCGGCCGATGAGTTTCCGGTGGTGGAGAAGTCCTCCCTGTATGGATGCACATGAGAACCCGGTGTCGGGTGCCGCTGCCCTTCCCGGCCTGGAGCCGGCCGCCCGGCGGATCGCCGGGCTGCTGAGTTCGGTCGACGACGGCGAGCTGGACGCCCCCACCCCCTGTCCCGACTACGCCGTACGGGAGCTGCTCGGCCATCTCACCGGGCTGACCGCCGCCTTCCGCGACGCCGCACACAAGGATCTCGGGGCGAGCACCGCCGTCGCCCCGGGCGCCGCTCGCCCCGTCCTCGACGACGACTGGCGTGAGGTGCTGCCCCGGCAGCTGGAGGAGGTGGCGGCGGCCTGGCGCTCACCCGCCGCCCGGACCGGCATGACCCGGGCCGGCGGAGTGGAGCTGCCCGGCGAGGTGGCCGGGGCCGTCGCGCTCAACGAACTCGTCGTCCACGGCTGGGATCTGGCCCGGTCGACGGGTCAGCCGTACGCGGCGGGGAGGCCGAGCTGCGGTCCTGTGAGGCCCTGCTCGCTCCGGACCAGGACGACCCTGACCGTGGGGGGATCTTCGGGCCGCCAGTCCCGGTGCCGGACGACGCCCCACTGCTGGACCGGGTGATCGGCCTCAGCGGCCGCCGTCCGGACTGGCGGCCGAGCGACTGACAGCCGCCGAAGCCGCGGCGGCCCGCCGTAGTCGACGGGCCGCGTCGCGCTGCCCGGTTTCGTTCCTGTGTCTCTCACCGAAAGGTGCGTTCTTCCCCGCCGGCTCCCTGCTCACCCACGGCTTCCGGGACACGGGACTCCGCGTGGAACAGGGGCGCGGTCGAAGTCCATGGCGTCGATCATGGCGGCCGTCACTGACAACGCCGTGGGCGCGGGAGCCCCTCAGCTGGTGAAGAACTCCGTGATGTGCGCGGCCACCTGGTCGGCCCGGGTCTCGTGCATCCGGTGGCCGCCAGGGACCGTGATCAGCCGGCAGTCCGGGATCAGGGAGGCCACGTCGGCCTGGCGGTGCTGCTCCATCGCGCTCTCCGGCCCCCCGCTGATGATCATCGTCGGGGACACGATGTCGCCGAGGCCCTCGTCCGCGTCCGGGCCGGGGTCGGCGAGCTGGTCCCGTACGGCGGGCACCGCGTTCTCGTCGTAGTCCACCGGGCCCTCGGCCCGCCCCGCCGGACCCGGGTCGCCGGGGAACGGGGCCGGGGTCTCCACCAGCACAAGACGCTCCACCCGGTCGGAGTGCTCCTGGGCCAGCAGCCGGGCGACGACACCGCCCATCCCATGACCGACGAGGCCGACCCGGTCCAGTTCCAGTTCGTCGAGGAAGCCCACGACGTCCTCGACCATCAGGTCCAGGCCGTAGTCGTCGGGCCAGTCACTCTCACCGTGGCCGCGCAGGTCCAGGGCGAAGACCCGCCATTCCTGGCCCAGCAGGGTGCCGGCCGCCTCCCAGTTCGCGGCCGAACCGCCCAGGCCGTGCAGCAGCACGACGGGCGAGCCGAACGCATCGCCCCAGGTCCGGTACGCGAGGCGCACATCGCCGACATCCACAACAGACTGATCTTCCATGCCCCTGACGCTACAGCCGACGGGCGCCGGCCGGCTCCGGAGGGTGTCTCGCCACGGACCCGGCCATGATCGACGAGACACCCTCCCCGGCCCGGCCTGGCAGGCTGGGCGGGTGAAGCACATCGTCCGGGCCCTGCGCCCGCCCCTCGCCGCCACGCTCCTCACGGCCGCCGCCCTGGCCGGATGTTCCGGATCCGCGCCCGACGCCGCGGACCAGGGGCTGAACGACCCGGCAAAGAAGCGGATCGCGATGCGGCTCGTCTCCAGCGCGGAGAACTCCTCGCTGGACTGGGAGGCGCAGTACCCGTACATCGAGGACATCGGGGACGGCCGGGGGTACACGGCGGGCATCATCGGGTTCTGTTCCGACACCGGTGACATGACGGAGGTCGTGGAGCGGTACGCGAAGGCGCGCCCCGGCAATCCGCTGGAGCGGTTCCTTCCGGCGCTGCGCGCCGTGGAGGGCAGCGCCGCGCACACCGGGCTCGGTGAGCCGTTCACCCGGGCCTGGGCGAAGGCGGCCGAGGACCCCGACTTCCGCGCGGCGCAGGACGCGGAGCGCGACGCCCTGTACTTCGGCCCGGCGGTGGGGCGGGCCGAGAAGGACGGGCTCGGCGCGCTCGGCCAGTTCATCTACTACGACGCGTACGTGATGCACGGCGAGGGCGACACGGAGGGCACGGTCGGGTTCCGCACGATGCGCCGCGAGGCGACGGCGGCGGCCCGCACACCCGCGCGGGGCGGCGACGAGCAGGCGTATCTGAACGCGTTCCTCGATGCCCGGGTCGCCGCGATCGACAAGGAGCCCTCGCACACCGACACCAGCCGGGTGGAGACGGCCCAGCGGGTCTTCGTACGGGAGGGGAAGCTCGGGCTGGAGACGCCGTTGCGGTGGAAGGTGTACGGGGACGCCTACCGGATCGACAAGGACTGACTCCGGAGGGACGGTCCGCGGCATGACAACCGCCGGGGCCCCGCGTCGCGCGGGGCCCCGGCGGAATGGCCGGAGACCGTACCGGCAGGTCAGTGAACGCCGGCCCCGGCCGCGGCCGGCACCACGTGCTCGCCGTTCACCTGCTCCTCGTCCTGTGCCTCGGGCTTGCGGCCGAAGTGGTTGAAGGCGAGGTTCAGCACGATCGCCACCACGCAACCGGTGGAGATGCCCGAGTCGAGGACGACCAGCAGGTCCTCGGGGAAGGCGTGGTAGAACTGCGGCGCGGCGATCGGGATCAGGCCGATGCCGACGGCCGCCGCCACGATCAGGGCGTTCTCGCCCTTCTCCAGGGCGGCGGTGGCCAGGGTCTGGATGCCGCTGGCCGCCACCGTGCCGAACAGGACGATGCCGGCGCCGCCGAGCACCGGCAGCGGCACGAGCGCGATGACCGAGGCGGCGACCGGGACCAGGCCGAGGACGATCAGGATCGCGCCGCCCACCGCGACGACGAAGCGGCTGCGGATCTTGGTCATGGCGACGAGGCCGACGTTCTGGGCGAAGGCGCTGCACATGAATCCGTTGAAGAGCGGGCTGATGGCGCTGCCGAGGGTGTCGGCGCGCAGGCCGCCCTCGATGATCTTCTCGTCGGCAGGGCGGCCGACGATCTTGCCGAGGGCCAGCATGTCCGCGGTGGACTCGGTCATGCAGACCAGCATCACGATGCACATGGAGATGATGGCTGCGATCTCGAACTGCGGGGCGCCGAAGGCGAACGGCGTCGGGAAACCGACGACGTCGGCGTCGCTGATGGCGCCGAAGTCGGTGATGCCGGCCGGGATGGCGATCAGGGTGCCGATGACCAGACCGAGCAGGATCGCGATCTGCTGGAGGAAGCCGCGCAGCAGTTTGCGCATGGCCAGCACGATCACCAGGGTCACGGCGGCCATGGTGATGTTGGTGATCGAACCGTAGTCGTCCGCCGTGGCGTTGCCGCCCTGGGACCAGTTGAAGGCGACCGGGAGGAGCGATACGCCGATCAGCGTGATCACGGTGCCGGTGACGACGGGCGGGAAGAAGCGGACCAGTTTGCCGAAGTACGGAGCGACGAGGAATCCGAGCAGACTCGCGACGATGATCGCGCCGAAGATGACGGCTATCCCGTCGTGCCCCCGGTCCTTGCCTATCGCGATCATCGGGGCCACACCGGCGAACGAGACACCGTTCACGAAGGGCAGCCGGGCGCCGACCTTCCAGAAGCCGATGGTCTGCAGGAGGGTGGCGATCCCCGCGGTGAACAGGCTCGCCCCCATCAGGAAGGCGGTCTCCTTGGCGGTGAGACCGACGGCCGGCCCCACGATGAGCGGCGGGGCCACCACGCCCGCGTACATGGCGGCCACGTGCTGGAGGCCACTGGTGAACATCTTCAGGGGAGGGAGGGTTTCGTCGACCGGGTGTTTCCGGTCGGCTCCCGCTTCTGCGGCGGTATCGGCCGTCGCGTCGGGGGCGGCTGCATCTGCGTCTTTGCGAAACCTGGGCTCAGCGGCCACGGCGGTTCCTCCGGTCGGTTACACGTCGTCGGCGACGTGGGGTTCAGGGAGGTGGTGCGTATGTGGTGCGGTGGTGCGGCTCTCTCAGGTGGTGCAGGTCGTGCAGAGGGGGGTGCGGTGGCTCGCACCGGAGGTGTGTGCGGGCAGCGTTCTTCACCGGTCCGGCGGGCGCGCACCATGGGGTGCGCGTCCGCCGGACCGGCTGCCGTGGACCCCGCTCGGGTCCACGGCGGCCGGTCTCGGGCCGTCCCCCTCGACCGGCCGGTCGGGGATACCGCGCGGATCAGGCTCCGGCGGCGATCTGCGCGAGGCGGCGGGCCTCGTCGCGGGTGACGCGGGCGATGGCGTCCTCGTCCGCCGTGGTGAGGTGGTTGCCCTCGACGACCGGCTTGCCGTCGACGAGGGAGAGGGCCACCGGGGCGGCCGCGCCGAAGATGAGCGCGGTCACCGGGTCGGCGATCGAGGAGTGGGCCAGGGTGTCCAGCTTCCACAGGACGAGGTCGGCGAGCTTGCCGGTCTCCAGGGAGCCGATCTGGTCGGCGCGGCCCAGGACCTGGGCTCCGCCGAAGGTCCCCAGGCGCAGGGCCTGACGGGCGTTCAGGGCGGCCTCGCGGTGGGCGCCGAGGCGGTTGATGAGGAGCGCGTTGCGCAGCTCGGTGTGGAGTTCGCCGGACTCGTTGGAGGCGGTGCCGTCCACGCCGAGGCCGACTGGGACGCCGGCGGCGAGCATGTCGGGGACCCGGGCGATGCCGGCGGCGAGGCGGGCGTTGGAGGACGGGCAGTGGGCGACGCCCGTTCCCGTACGGGCGAAGGCCGCGATGTCGGAGTCGTTCATGTGGACGCAGTGAGCCATCCACACGTCGTTGCCGAGCCAGCCGGTCGACTCGAAGTAGTCGGTCGGACCCATCCCGAACAGCTCCTTGCAGAACTGCTCCTCCTCGACGGTCTCCGACCCGTGAGTGTGCAGGCGTACGTTCTTACGGCGGGCCAACTCGGCGCCCTGGCGCATCAGTTCGGTGGAGACCGAGAACGGTGAGCAAGGTGCGACGGCGATCTGCGTCATCGCGTCGAAGGAGGCGTCGTGGTGGGCGTCGATCGTCGCCTCGGTGGCGGCGAGCGCTCCCTCCAGGGTCTCGACGGCGAAGTCCGGCGGCAGGCCGCCGTCCTTCTCGCTGCGGTCCATCGACCCACGGGCGAGGGTGAACCGTACGCCCATCTCGCGGGCGGCGCCGATGATCGCGCCGGACAGGTCGCCGGAGCCCTTCGGGAAGACGTAGTGGTGGTCCATGGCGGTGGTGACGCCGCCGCGGGCCAGCATGGCCAGCGATCCCTGCGCGGCGGCGCGGGCCATCGGCTCGTCGATGCGCGCCCAGGTCGGGTAGAGGGCGACCAGCCAGTTGAAGAGGTTGTGGTCGGTGGCCAGGCCCCTGGTGATCCACTGGTAGAAGTGGTGATGGGTGTTGACCAGGCCGGGCGTCGCGAGGTGTCCGGTGGCGTCGATGCGCCGGACGACTCCGGTCAGGCCCTCCGGAGCCTTGCCGGCGCCGACGGCCTCGATGCGGTTGTCCGCCACGACGATGTACCCGGACGCGTACTCCGTGTCGTGGGCGTCGACGGTGGCGATCGAACAGTTCTCGATGATGATGCGCTGAGGGTCCGCCGAAGCTGCCATGGTGCTTCCTTCTTCTTTCTCTGGCGATGTGGGCACGGCAGGACCCTAGGAGGATTTGAGTGCCACAGCGGTGCGGCTGTGGGTGCCGAGATGGTGGAAGAACAGGTTGAGCACGACCGCGACCAGTGCTCCCGCGCTGATCCCGGAGCCGAGGACGGTCTGCGCCCAGGCCGGGAATCCGGCGTAGAAGGTGGGCGCGGCGAGCGGGATGATGCCCGCTCCCAGTGCCACCGCGACCAGGATGATGTTGGAGCTGTCGTCCAGGCCCGCCTCGGAGAGCGTACGGATGCCGCTGACCGCGATGGAGCCGAAGAGGACGATGCCGGCGCCGCCGAGGACGGGCATCGGGACGAGCGAGACGACCGCGCCGAGCACCGGGAAGGCGCCGAGGACCAGCAAGGCGCCGCCCGCCGCCGCGACGACGTACCGGCTGCGTACGCGGGTCAGCGAGACGACGCCGACGTTCTGGGCGAAGGCGCTGGTCGGGAAACCTCCGAAGACCGGGCCGAGGAGAGTGGCGATGCCGTCCGTGCGCAGTCCGCGGGTGATCGTGCGGCCGTCGGTGCGGCGGTCGCAGATCTCGCCGAGGGCGAGCATCCCGGCCGAGGACTCCGTCATCAGGACGAGCATGACGATGCAGAGGGAGAGGATCGCGGCGGGGTGGAACTCCGGTGCGCCGAAGGCGAAGGGGGCCGGCAGGGCGGCGAGCGGTGCGGACCTCAGCGCGGAGAAGTCGGCGAGTCCGAACGGGACAGCGGCCAGCGTGCCGACGAACATGCCCATGAGCAGAGCCACTTGCCTGAGGAAGCCATGGCCGAAGCGCTGGATGAGCAGGATGACGACGAGCGTGAAGGCGGCCAGCGCCAGGTACTTCATGGCGCCGAAGTCGGCGGCGGTGGCGTCGCCGCCCTGCGCCCAGGCGACCGGAACCGGCATCAGGGTGACGCCTATGAGGGTGATGACCACACCGGTGACGAGCGGCGGGAAGAAGCGCAGCAGTCTGCCGAAGAAGGGACCGACAGTCAGGCAGAAGACTCCGGCGACCAGCACCGCCCCGTAGATCGCGGGGAGTTGGTGCCCCGGTGCGCTGGTCTCGGCGATGGCGAGCATCGGCGCGATCCCGGCGGAGGACGCGGCGTTGACGAACGGGAGCCGGTTGCCGGCGAAGCGGCCGAGACCGACGGTCTGCAGAACGGTGGCGAGTCCGGCGATCAGGAGGCTCGCCGCGATGAGCCGGGTCATACCGGCGGTGTCCAGGCCGACGGCCTGGCCGATGATCAGCGGAGGGGTGACGACGCCCGCGTACATGGCGGCGATGTGCTGGAGCGCGGCGGGGACCAGCCGCGCGGGAGGAAGCTTCTCGTCCACCGGGTGAACTGCCGTGTCGGCAGCGGTGATCGGTGAGGTTCTGCCTGGGCCTTCTGCCGGCCTCGCTGCAGGCTGTGCCATGGGATTTCCCTCCGGGATGACCGGCCGACGTCCGGATGTGGACGGACGGCGGCCGGTTCAGTGCCGCGTCAGAGGTTGGTCAAGTCGACCGGGATCTTCGGCTCGACGCCGTCCCGGAGCACGGTGGCCTCGATCAGACCGTAGGGACGGTCCGCCGCGAAGTAGACCTCGTTGTCGTTCTTGAGGCCGAACGGTTCGAGGTCCACCAGGAAGTGGTGGTTGTTCGGCAGCGAGAAGCGGATCTCGTCGATCTCGCTCCGGCTGTTGATGACGCGCGAACCCATCTGGTAAAGGGTCTGCTGGAGCGAGAGGGAGTACGTCTCGACGAAGGCCTGCAGCATGTGCTTCTTGGCCTGCTCGTACGACTTCTCCCAGTTGGGCATCCGCTGGTCGTCACTGGTCCAGTTGTAACGCCAGGCGGCCGACACGTCGGTGCACAGGACCCGGTCGTACGCTTCCTTGAGCGTCGTGTACTTGTCCTTCACATAGCCCCAGAACTCCGAGTTGGTGGAGTTCATGACCGTCAGGTCCTTGAGACCGGAGATGATCTCCCAGTTCTCACCGTCGAAGGTGACCTGGGTGGTGCGCAGTTCCTGGCCCTTGCGGGCGAAGGAGTGGTTGACCTGGTCGGCCCCGATGAACTTGGAGTTGCCGTCCGAGCTCGCGATGCGCTCCCAGGAGTACTCCTCGATCCGGATCCGCGCGACCTTGATCGGTTCCTGCGAGGAGACGAAGTGCCGGGCGAGGTGGATGCCGAACTGCTCGGCGGACTCGATCCCGTGCTCCTTGGCGAACGCGAACACCGTGTTCTTGGTGGTGTCGGTCGGCAGGACGTTGGCGTTGGAGCCGGAGTAGTGCACGTCGTCCATGTCGCCGGAGAGGGCGACCGAGACGTTCAGGTCCTTGATGTGGTGGGTATCGCCGTCCCGCACGATCTTGACGACGCGGTTCTCTGCTTTGCCGTACTGGTTCTGGCCGAGAATCGTGGGCATGTCGGTGCTAGCTCCCTCGGTAAACGGAGTAGCCGAACGGGTTGAGCAGCAGCGGTACGTGATAGTGCTCGCCCGGGACGACCGCGAAGGCGATCGTCACTTCCGGGAAGAACGCGCCGCTGTCCCTTACGCGGGGGGCGTCCTGCTGCGCCTCGGCTTGCTTCTTGGAAAAGTACGCCTCGGTGTCGAAGTCGAGACGCACGTGGGTGGTGCCCTCCGGCAGTGCCGGGAGGTCCTTGCAACGCCCGTCCGCATCGGTCGCGGACGCTCCGAGCGTCACGTACGGCGCGTCGCTTCCGCTGCGGGCGGCGAGCGAGACGGCGACGGACGCGGCGGGGCGGCCGATGCTGGTGTCCAGGATGTGGGTGGACACCGATGCGGTCGTGTCGGTACTCAAGACCGTCACACTCCTAGATCTCAAGAGTCCTGTGCGGGAGCGCCCTCTGCGAGGGTCTCCCGTACGAGACGGGTCAGCCGGATGCGATTGATCTTGCCCAGTTCGGTGCGCACGATCTCCTGCTCCCGCTCGGGCGAGTTCCCGATCCGGGACTTCACCGCGTCGCGCATCTGCTCACCGGTGGCGCCGGTGGCGCAGATCAGGAAGACGTGTCCGAACCGCTCCTGGTAGGCCAGGTTCAGTTCGAGCATCTCGGTCTTGAGCCCCTCGGAGGCGCCGGCCATCCCCCGCTGCTCGCGGGAGGAGGTCGGGTCCCCGGGCTTCGGGCGGCCGATCGGCGGGTGGCCTGCCATCGCTTCGGCCAGATCCTCCGCGGTGAGCTTCGCCATGGCGGCGTCGCTCGCGGAGAGCAGGGCTTCTTCGGTGGCGTACGGGCGCCCGGCGAGGATGGTGTTTCCCCAGGCCGCACTGGCACACACCTCGTGCAGTGCGGGAGTGGCCTCGCCGTCCGCCAGGGTGTTGAACCGGGTGAGGCCCGGTGTGGAGCTCGAAGTCACGGGAGCCTCCGTGGCTGTTTTTCGCTGTGCGTTGTTCGGGCTGCGGATAGCTAACGCCCTCCACAACACGACGTCAACACTTTGTTGAAATCTCGCGAACGAAGAAAGCCGCCGTCCCGGCATGCGGACGGCGGCTTCCCTGTGCGTTCGGCCAACTACTCACCCTTGGCCGAATGTTCCCGGTTGAGATAGTTGTACACGGTGAACCTGGAGACGCCGAGAGCACCGGCCACGGTCTCCACCCCATGCCGTACGGAGAAGGCACCCCGCGCCTCCAGCGTCCGGACGGCGCTCTGCTTGGCCTTGCGGTCCAGGTCGGCGAGCGGCATCCCGTGCCGCCGCTCCATCGCGGCGAGGATGTGGTCCAGCGAGTCGGAGAGCTGGGGCAGGCGTACGGCTATGACGTCCCGGCCCTCCCAGGCGAGCACCACGTCGTCCTGCTGGGCCTGCTCGGGGCCCAGCAGCTCCGCGCCCATCGCGTCGACGAGCGGCTTGACCGCGGAGACGAGGGGGTGATCGGCCATCACCGGGGCGCTGTCAGCTACTGCCGGGGCTCTGCCTGCTGCCGCCGGGTCGCTGTCGGCCTCGGCCGGGGGGTGAGCGGCCTCGGCCGGGGGGTGGTCGACGGATTCGGTCACCGCACGTCCTCCCCGATCACGTTCACCTGGAGTGAGACCCGGGTGGCGCCCGAGGCCAGGGCCCGCCGCAACAGGGCGTCCACGGCGGTGAGCACCTCGTCCGCGCCCCCTTCCGCGGTGTTGCCGAAGGGGCCGACGTCGACGGCGTCCAGCTCGGCGCCGTGGATCACCTCGCGGGCCACCACCGCGTGGGTGGGCGCCTCGTCGAGATCGAACGGCTCGGTGGTGAATTCCACCCTCAAGCGCACTGTGCCTCCATGGTGTCCTCGCCCGGGTGCGGGCTCCCGCGGCTCGGCCACGACTGTAGCCGCTGGGCGGGTCCCGCCCCGGTGCGCGCGGGACCCTGACGGAGGCGCCCACGGGAGCGGCGGGACGCAGACCGCGAGCGGCGCCGGGGCGGGTCGCCCACACCGGCCGGCGACCCGTCCGGACCGACCCCCACGACGGTCCAGGACCGGCCGAGCAGCCCGGCCGAGCGGGATGCCGTGCGAGTACAAGCCGTACGGCATCCCGCCGTCCCGTTACCGCGCGCCGAACCGAGCACCGCACCCCGCGCCCACGGCGCGTACGGCATCGGAGCAGGGCGGGGCGGGGGCCGACAGCGGCCCCCGCCCCGCTTCCGTATGCCGGGAGGCGTCCCCGCCATCGATTTCCGTACGCCGCCGACCGGGGCGATTCTTCCGGCACCCCCTTGACAGCCCCACCACCCTCCGGGCAATCTTCCGTTAAGCAGAAACTAACTTCCGCAATACGGAAGGAGCGCCGACATCCTCATGGGATACCCGGACCAGCGCTTCGATGTGAACCTTTCGATCCTCTTCACGGAACTCCCGCTCCTGGAGCGTCCCGCGGCAGCCGCCGCGGCGGGCTTCACGGCGGTCGAGCTGTGGTGGCCCTGGATCGAGACCCCCACCCCGCCGCAGGCGGAGCTCGACGCCCTCAAGAAGGCGCTCGACGACGCCGGCACCCAGTTGGTGGGGCTGAACTTCTACGCCGGACAGCTGCCCGGCCCCGACCGCGGCGCGCTCTCCGTGCCCGGCACGGAGTCGGACCGCTTCCGGGCCAACATCGAGGTGGCGGCCGACTTCGCCGCCTCGGCCGGCTGCACGGCGCTCAACGCGCTGTACGGCAACCGCGTCGAGGGCGCGGACCCGCAGGTCCAGGACACGCTCGCCCTGGAGAACCTGGTGCTGGCCGCCCGCGCGGCGGACCGGGTCGGGGCGATCCTGCTGGTCGAGACGCTCAACAAGCCGGAGTCGCCGCTCTATCCGCTGGTGAGCGCACCGGCCGCGATCGAGGTCGTCGACAAGGTCAACGCGGCGACGGGCTTCGGGAACGCCAAGTTCCTGCTGGACCTGTACCACCTCTCGATGAACGGCGAGGACCTGAGCCAGGTGATCAAGGCGTACGCCGCGAAGGCCGGCCACGTCCAGATCGCCGACAACCCGGGACGCGGCGCGCCGGGCACCGGCTCGCTCCCGCTGGAGCGGCTCCTCGACGAACTGAAGGACGCCGGGTACGCCGGCTGGGTCGGCCTGGAGTACAAGCCGGGCGACCGGCCGAGCGCGGACTCCTTCGACTGGCTCCCGGCGTCGGCCCGAGCGGCCCGCTGACCGGCTGCGGACGGGCCGGGCCGGCCTCCGGTCGCGCCCGACCCCCTTACGTACACACGTTTTTCAGGAAGGCACCCTCATGAGCAACAACCTCCCCAAGGTTGCGTGGATCGGTCTCGGCATCATGGGTTCCCCCATGTCGGAGAACCTGATCAAGGCCGGTTACTCCGTCACCGGATACACCCTGGAGCAGGACAAGATCGACCGGCTGGTCGCAGCCGGCGGCGCCGGCGCCTCCTCGATCGCGGACGCGGTCGGGGACGCGGATGTCGTCATCACGATGGTGCCCGCATCGCCGCAGGTCGAGGCCATCGCGTACGGCCCCGACGGCATCCTGGAGAACGCGAAGCGCGGCGCGCTGCTGGTGGACATGTCGTCCATCACCCCGCAGACCTCGGTCGACCTCGCCAAGAACGCCGCGGAGAAGGGCATCCAGGTCCTGGACGCGCCGGTCTCCGGCGGCGAGGCCGGCGCCATCGAGGCGGTCCTGTCCATCATGGTCGGCGGCGAGCAGGCGGACTTCGACGCCGCGAAGCCGCTGCTGGAAGCCCTCGGCAAGACCATCGTGCTCTGCGGCCCGCACGGCTCCGGCCAGACGGTGAAGGCCGCCAACCAGCTGATCGTCGCGGTCAACATCCAGGCCTGCGCCGAAGCCGTGGTCTTCCTGGAGAAGTCCGGCGTCGACCTCGCCGCCGCGCTGGATGTCCTGGGCGGTGGCCTGGCCGGTTCGACCGTGCTGACCCGCAAGAAGGACAACTTCCTGAAGCGGGACTTCGCCCCCGGCTTCCGGATCGACCTGCACCACAAGGACATGGGCATCGTGACCGACGCCGCCCGCAACGTCGGCGCGGCCCTGCCCGTCGGCGGTGTGGTCGCCCAGCTGGTCGCGTCGCTGCGCGCCCAGGGCGACGGCGGCCTGGACCACTCGGCGCTGCTGCGCTCGGTCGAGCGGCTGTCCGGCTCCCAGGTCTGATCCCTCCCCGGCCCCGCGCGGGGCGACCGGCCTCGCATACCGGTCCGCCCCCGGGGCCACGGCCCGCACGACGGGCCCTCCGATCTCCGGGTCGCGGTGGCGCTGACACCTGTCCTGTCGCGCCCAGGCGCCGCCGCGGCCCGGAACCACACACTTCGTTTTCAACAAACTGTTGACGTTGCTCCGCGGCGAACCTACGCTCCTCAAGCCGTCAGCAGCTCGTACGAAAGGTCATCCCGCCACATGGCTAAGCGTGTGCTCACGACCGAGTCAGGCGCCCCGGTCGCCGACAACCAGAACTCCGCCACCGCCGGTGTCGGTGGACCGATCCTCCTCCAGGACCAGCACCTCCTGGAGAAGCTCGCCCGCTTCAACCGTGAGCGCATCCCGGAGCGTGTGGTGCATGCCCGCGGTTCCGGCGCGTACGGCTATTTCGAGGTCACCGACGACGTCACCGGCTTCACCCGCGCCGACTTCCTCGGCGAAGTGGGCAAGCGCACCGAGACGTTCATCCGCTTCTCGACCGTCGCCGACTCGCTCGGCGGCGCGGACGCGGTCCGCGACCCGCGCGGTTTCGCCCTCAAGTTCTACACGGACGAGGGCAATTACGACCTGGTCGGCAACAACACCCCGGTGTTCTTCATCAAGGACCCGATCAAGTTCCCCGACTTCATCCACTCGCAGAAGCGCGACCCGTTCACGGGCAAGCAGGAGCCGGACAACGTCTGGGACTTCTGGGCGCACGCCCCCGAGGCGACGCACCAGGTCACCTGGCTGATGGGCGACCGCGGCATCCCCGCCTCGTACCGTCACATGAACGGCTACGGCTCGCACACCTACCAGTGGACGAACGCCGCGGGCGAGGCCTTCTTCGTCAAGTACCACTTCAAGACGAACCAGGGCGTGCGGTCCCTCTCCGGCGAGCAGGCCGCCGAACTCGTCGGCAAGGACGCCAACTCGCACCAGACGGACCTGCTCCAGGCCATCGAGCGCGGCGTCAACCCGTCCTGGACGCTGTACGTCCAGGTGATGCCGGCCGCCGAGGCGGCCGACTACCGGTTCAACCCGTTCGACCTCACCAAGGTGTGGCCGCACAGCGACTACCCGCTCCAGCGGGTCGGCCGCCTGGTCCTGGACCGGAACCCGGACAACGTCTTCGCCGAGGTCGAGCAGGCCGCGTTCTCCCCGAACAACTTCGTGCCCGGCATCGGTCCGTCCCCGGACAAGATGCTCCAGGGCCGGCTGTTCGCCTACGCGGACGCGCACCGCTACCGCCTGGGCGTCAACCACACCCAGCTGCCGGTGAACGCGCCGAGGACCGCCGTCGTCGACAACTACGGCCGCGACGGCATCCACGCGACCCGCAACGGCTCGCGCCACGACAAGAACTACGAGCCCAACTCGCACGCCGGTCCGGAGCAGACCGACGCGGCCCTCGCCGCCCCGCTCGCGATCCACGGCTGGACGGGCACGCACGAGGCGCCCGCCCACACCAAGGACGACGACTTCTTCCAGGCGGGCGAACTCTTCCGGCTCATGTCCGAGGACGAGAAGGGCCGTCTGGTCGCGAACATCGCCGGGGGCCTCTCGCAGGTCACCCGCGACGACGTGATCGAGAAGAACCTCGCCCACTTCCACGCCGCCGACGCCGACTACGGCAAGCGCGTCGAGGAGGCCGTCCGCGCCCTGCGCGAGGACTAGCCCACACCTGGGCCCATGGACCCCTGCCCGTACCGCGCACCCGGATGAGGGGTGCCGCGCGGAACGGGCAGGACGACGAGGCCGCGGCGGTCGAGCGATGCCAGTGCGGTGGTGAAGGCCCCGGGGACCGTCTCCTGACCTGAAGGAGACGGTCCCCGGGCCGATCGCCGCCGCCGCGGTCCCTGTCCCTGTCCCTGTCCCTGTCCCACCCGAGCAGAACCTTCGCACCACCCCTGAACGAGGGCGCACAGTACGGATACGGTCCCGTACTGCGCGCCCTCTCTGCCATGCCTCCGCTCAGGTCCGGGCGGGACCCGCAGGTGCACGCGTCCCGTCCGGAGTCGACTTTCGTCGCACCCGATGACGACGACCGGGTGCTGCACGCGGCGAGGGAGGCGCTCTAGCGTGGCGGCGTGACTCGTGTGCGACGTAGGGACCCGATGAAGGCGGCCGACGAGAGCGTCACGGCGCGGCTCAGGGCCGCACCGCGGCGACTGCTCCTGGTGGGTCGTGCCCTGCGCGACCCGGAGCTGTGGAGCCGTCGGCGGACGGTGGGCGAGGCGCTTCTCGCCCTGATGCTGGGGCTTCTGGCCGTGGGCTTCACCCTGTCCCACCACGGCGTCGTCCTCGCCGTGGTGTGCGGGGTCGGCGTCGCGGTGCTGGGGCTGCTCCGCCGGGTGCTGCCCACCTCGGTGCTCCTGACCGCCGCCGTCGCCTCGCTGCCCCTGGACGGATTCGACGTGCTCCTGCCGATCGCCTCCTGGTCGGTGGGACGCCGCGTCGACTCGCTGGTGCGAGCCGCTGCCGCCGTCGCCCTGGCCCACGCGGTCCTGCTCGGCGAGACTGTGGCGGACTCGCTGCCCCACTTCTCCGGGTCCTACGCGGTCTTCGTCATCCTGACCCTGTTCATCGTCATCGCCGTCCCGGCTTTCGCCGGGCGGTACTGGGCGCAGCGCCGTACCCTCGCCGACACGCTGCACGAGTACCGTGCCCAGATCGTCCGCGAGAGCCACATGATCGCCAATGAGGCGCGGTTGCGGGAGCGGCAGCGCATCGCGCGCGACATGCACGACAGTCTCGGCCATCAGCTCGCCCTGATCTCGGTGCGGGCCGGCGCCCTGGAGGTGGACGCCGAGCTGACCGGGCGGCACCGGGAGTCCGTGGGCGTCCTGCGCGAGGCGTCGGTCGCGGCGATGCGGGAGGTGGTCGGCCTGCTCCGGGACGGGGTGGAACCGGCCTCCGGGACTGCCGGTGCGGAGGGGGCCGCGGACGGCGCGCCGCGCCTGCCCGACGCGGAGGGCGGCCGGGGCGTCGAGGGCGTTCAGCGCCTGACGGACGCCTCACGCGCGGCTGGAACCGCGGTACGGCTTCTACGCACGGGCGTACCCCGGCCGCTTCCTCCGGCCGCCGACCACGCGGCGTACCGGGCGGTCCAGGAGGGGTTGACCAACGTGCTCAAACACGCGTCCGGCACGGCGGTCACCGTGGAACTGCGCTACGAACCGGACTCCCTGGTGGTGGAGGTGGCCAACGGCCCGTCGTCGGCGCACCCGGCGGTCGGCGGCCACCGGACGGTGGTGAGCGGGGGACGCGGGCTGACCGGACTGACGGAGCGGCTGCGCCTGGTCGGGGGCATGGTGCACGCGGCGCCCACGGACGGGGGCGGCTTCCGGCTGGCCGCTGTGCTGCCGTACGCCCTCCCCCAAGGACCCGGTCCCGGACGGCGCGTACGGCACGACGTTCGTCGCGGGTACGGGCGACTTTCGCGAGCAGCCGGGGGCGACGCCCCTTGGCGACAGTGGTGCGGTCAACAGGACCGACCTAGCGAAGGACGTGGCCAGAGCGATGAGCAGGGACAACCGGAGGAAGGGACTGGCCTTGGGCTGCGGGGTGGCGGTGGCGGTCGTGCTGCTGCTGGGGGTCGCCACGGCGGTGGGGGCTACTTCCTCTTCAAGGAGGCCGACAAGGCCATGAGCGAGCCCGAGGAGTACGATGCCGTGAAGGTCGGCATGTCCGAGGCGGAGGTCCGCGACCGGCTTCCGCGCGGTGACTCCTTCCTCGCTGACGGCCTGGACAAGGGCGCACCGTCCGAGCCCGCGGGAGCGACCTGCCTGAGCCTCAACTCCACGGAGATGGGCCGCAGCTGGGACAGGACTCCGGTCTTCCGGTTCTGCTTCCGGGACGGCCGGCTGGTGGAGAAGAAGACCTTCGAGATCAAGGAATGAGCACACCGCCGGCACGACGGTGAAGGACCGAGGCGCGGCCCCGCGAACGGGCGGCCCAACACCTCCAGGAGCACAGTGATCAGGGTCCTCGTCACGGACGACGAACCGCTCATCCGGGCAGGCATCCGCATGATCCTCTCCTCCGCGGAGGACATCGACGTCGTCGCGGAGGCGGCCGACGGGCGGGAGGCCGTCGGTCTGGCCCGGGAACTGATGATGGACGTCGTCCTGCTCGACCTGCAGATGCCGGTGATGGACGGTCTGACGGCGCTGGCGGAGTTGCGCCGCACCGTCCCCTCGGCGCAGGTGCTGATCCTGACGACGTTCGGCGAGCAGGAGAACGTCCTACGGGCGCTGACCGGCGGCAGCGCGGGCTTCCTCCTCAAGGACTCCGCGCCGCCGGACCTCCTGCGCGCGGTGCGCGCGGCGGCCGCGGGCGAGGCGTGCCTCTCCCCGGTCACCACCCGTCAGGTAGTCGGCCTGGTGGCGTCCGGCGACGTCGCCCACCGGGCCGGTGGGGCCCGCCGCCGACTGGAACGCCTCTCCGAGCGGGAGCTGGACGTCCTCGCCCTGCGCGGTGAGGGCCTGTCCAACGCCGAGGCAGGCCGGCGTCTACACATGAGCGAGGGCACGATCAAGACCTACGTCAGCCGCATCCTGTCCAAGCTGGACTGCGAGAACCGCGTCCAGGCGGCGCTCCTGGCCCGGGACGCGTGCCTGCGACGCGGGAACGCGCGATGACCACCGCCTGCCCGTGGTGCGGGCCGCCCGCCGGGTGAGTGACGTACCGGGCTGTACGGCGCCCCCTCGGGCAGACCGAGGCCCCCGCCTCGGAGACTCGCTCCGGGGCGGGGCCCTGTCCGTCAGGTGACGGGCGGTCAGGACACCGTCAGCGGGCGGATCGCGGTGGGCGCGTGGGACGGGTCCGTGGCGATGTCCTCGAACTCGTTGACCGACGCGATGTCACTGCCGCTCATCGCGATGTTGGTGACCCGCTCCAGGATCGCCTCGACGACGACCGGGACCCGGAACTCCGCGGCGAGCTTCTTCGCCTCCTCGAAGGCCGGCAGCAGCTGGTCCGGCTCGGTGACCCGGATCGCCTTGCAGCCGAGGCCCTCGACGACCTTGACGTGATCGACGCCGTAGACGCCCAGCTCCGGGGAGTTGAGGTTCTCGAACTCCAGGTTGACCTGGAAGTCGATGTCGAAGTTGCGCTGCGCCTGGCGGATCAGCCCCAGGTAGGAGTTGTTCACCAGGACGTGGACGTACGGGATGCGGTGCTGCGCGCCGACGGCCAGCTCCTCCAGCATGAACTGGAAGTCGTAGTCGCCGGAGAGGGCGACGACCGTGCCCTCGGGGTCCGCGGTGGCGACGCCCAGCGCGGCCGGGATCGTCCAGCCGAGGGGGCCCGCCTGGCCGCAGTTGATCCAGTGGCGCGGCTTGTAGACGTGCAGCATCTGCGCGCCGGCGATCTGGGAGAGCCCGATCGTGGTGACATAGCGGGTCTCGGGGCCGAACGCCCGGTTCATCTCCTCGTACACGCGCTGCGGCTTGAGCGGCACATCGTCGAAGTGGGTCCGCCGCTGGAGGGTCGCCTTGCGCTCCTGTGTGGAGGCGGCCCAGGCCGAACGGTCCTTGAGCGTGCCCGCGGCCTTCAGCTCGCGTGCCACCTCGACGAAGAGCGTCAGCGCGGCCTTGGCGTCGGAGGCGATGCCGAGGTCGGGGGCGAAGATCTTGCCGAGCTGGGTGGGCTCGATGTCGACGTGGACGAAGGTCCGGCCCTGGGTGTAGACATCCAGCTTGCCGGTGTGGCGGTTGGCCCAGCGGTTGCCGATGCCGAGAACGAAGTCGGACTCCAGGAAGTTCGCGTTGCCGTAGCGGTGCGAGGTCTGCAGGCCCACCATGCCGGCGTTCAGATCGTGGTCGTCGGGCAGGATGCCCCAGCCCATCAGCGTCGGGACGACCGGGACGCCGGTCAGTTCGGCGAACTCCACCAGGAGCTCGGAGGCGTCGGCGTTGATGATGCCGCCGCCCGCGACGAGCACCGGGCGCTCCGAGGCGTTCAGCATCTGGATCGCCCGCTCGATCTGCTTGCGGGAGGCCGCGGGCTTGTGCACCGGGAGGGGCTCGTACAGCTCGGGGTCGAACTCGATCTCGGTGAGCTGGACGTCGATCGGCAGGTCGATGAGGACCGGGCCGGGGCGGCCGGTACGCATCAGGTGGAAGGCCTGCTGGAAGACACCGGGGACCTGTGCGGCCTCCAGGACGGTGGTCGCCGCCTTGGTGACCGGCTTGGCGATCGACGCGATGTCGACGGCCTGGAAGTCCTCCTTGTGCAGGACGGCGGTCGGGGCCTGGCCGGTGATGCACAGGATCGGGATGGAGTCGGCGATGGCGGAGTACAGACCGGTGATCATGTCGGTGCCCGCCGGGCCCGACGTGCCGATACAGACGCCGATGTTGCCGGCCTTGGCGCGGGTGTAGCCCTCGGCCATGTGGGAGGCGCCCTCGACGTGCCGGGCCAGCGTGTGCTGCACCCCGCCGGAGGCCTTGAGAGCCGCGTAGAAGGGGTTGATCGCCGCACCCGGCACACCGAACGCGTTGCTGACGCCTTCACGCTTGAGGATCTCAACTGCCGCTCGGGCAGCGGTCATACGAGGCATTGAGTGCTCCTGCTCGGGTTTGGTGGAGTCGGGCTCTGTCGCGCCACCTGAGAGCACCAATTCCGTATTACGGAAGTTCAGTTCTGCTATACGGAAGTAATCTAAGACGTGGGGCGATCGCCGTCAAGGGCGAACGGAGCCGCTCCCCCGTACGAAGTGCGTCAGTTCCCTCCCCAGAACCTCGCTCCTGATGGACGATGGGGTGACGAGGGAGGCACGGAGCGCAGTCGGCCGCGCGTCCGTGCCGGAGGGAGACGTTCGTGGAGTCCGTACCGGTCCGGTGCCCTGTCTGCAGCCGCGACCACGCCTACAGCACACCGGCCTACCCCTGCCCGTGCGGAACCCCCACCGCCCCGCCGCTGCAGCCGGGCGCCCCGGCGGTCCTGGTCACCCACCGCAGTTGGAGCGAGGCGTGGGTCACCGTCCGCTGCGCGTCCTGCGCGCGGGAGGACCAGTGGCCGCAGCCCGAGCTGTGCTGCCCGTGCGGGACCGTCCTGCGGATACCGGTGCGGCCGGTGGCCGCCTCGTCGGCTCCGGCCGCGCCGGTCCGCCCCGCCCACATCCCCCTGCCGCGCACCGCCGCGCACCCGCGCCCGGCTTTCCGGCCGATGACGATCCGCACGGGCCACGACGCGGTGAGCGCGGCCGGTCTGTATCTGACCTGGCTGGGCTACCGCGACGTCGGCCGGCCCGGGGCGGGCCCGGCCTCCGGGATCGACCTGCGGGCCGACGGACTGATCGCACGGGTCGACTCCAGCACCCGGCCGACGTCGCTCCGCGCGGTCGAGACCCTCTGGCTCAACGCGCTGGGCGCATCGGCGACCGGAGTGTTCTTCTCCCTCGCGGGGTACGCGGCCGACGCCCGGGCCCGTGCGGACGGCGTCGGACTCCCGCTCTTCGTCATGGACCTCACCGGGACCCCGCAGCCGGTGAACGGCCCCGCGGACGAGCTGGTCAGCACGGGCGCCTGAACAACGGCCCGAGCACCACCGCCGAGGGAGTGGATCCGGCCACCGCGTACCGGTCCGCCGTCCGGCGCGGCACACTGAGTACATGCGTATCCGCTCCGCCAGACGCTCGGATCTCCCGCTTCTCCAGGACATCGAGCGCGCCGCAGGGGAACCGTTCCGCGCCCTGGGCATGGCCTTCGTGGCCGACGACGATCCGCCCCCGCTCGACCTGCTGGAGGGCTACCGGCTGGCAGGCCGCTGCTGGGTGGCCACCGACCCCCTCTCCGCCACCGGCGACCGGCCGCTGGGCTATGTGCTCGCCGACCCTGTCGACGACGCCCTGCACATCGAGCAGGTCTCGGTCGCCCCCGCCTCCGCCCGCCGGGGCATCGGCCGGGCCCTGATCGCCCATCTCGCCGCCCTGGCCGCGAGCCGGGGCATGGCGGCTCTCACCCTGACCACCTTCACCGAGGTGCCGTGGAACGCCCCGTACTACGCCCGCATCGGCTTCCGGATCCTGACCGAGGGCGAACTCACCGACGGGCTGCGCGCGATCCGGGCCGAGGAGGCCCAGCACGGACTCGACCGCTGGCCCCGGGTCTGCATGCGGCGCGAACTGGCGCCCGCCGTCCGGCCGCCGGATGCCCCGGTGCCGGACATCGGGCCGTCGGACGGTGCGGGGTCCGCGAGGGACCAGCGGATTCCGGACGCTTCGGGGGCCCCGGACGCTTCGGAAGCCGTGGCTGTCGGTGGTGGCGCGTAAGCTGTGCGCATGGCTTTACTCCCGGACAGCTCCCTCCCCGCAGACCGCCCCGCGCCCGCCGCCGAGCAGGCCAACGAGGCCATCCGCGCACTCGTCGACGCCTCCGGACAGGACTGGTCCGCGGTGGAGGCGGCCACGTACGAGGTGCTGCTCATCGAGTGGGCGGCGGCGACCCGGGGCGACCCCGACATCATCGAAGCCGCCTGACCCGACGCCCTTCCCGCTGACCGTCATCGGGAAGGTCTCCAGGATCCGCAGCCTGCGCGGGATCTCGAAGTGAGCAAGCCGCTCCCGGCAGTGTGCGGTGACCTCCTCCAGGGTGGGCGGGTCGGCCGGGTCCCGGGGGATGACACAGGCCAGGATCTCCTCGCCGTAGCGCTCGTCGGGCACCCCGACCACCTGGACGTCGGCGATCTCCGGGTGGCTGTACAGTAACTCCTCGATCTCCCGTGGGTACACGTTCTCCCCACCCCGGATGATCATGTCCTTGATCCGGCCGACTACCTGGACGTATCCGTCCTCGCGCATCACCGCGAGGTCCCCCGTGTGCATCAACCGTGCGGCGTCGACGACTTCAGCGGTGCGGTCGGGCTGATCCCAGTAGCCGAGCATCACGCTGTAGCCCCGGGTGCGCAGTTCGCCGGCGCTGCCGCGCGGCAGTGTGACGCCGGTGTCCGGGTAGACGACCTTGACCTCGATGTGCGGCAGCGCGCGGCCCACCGTGCCCGTGCGGCGCTCCAGGTCGTCGTCGCGGCGGGTCCGGGTCGAGACGGGGGACGTCTCCGTCATCCCGTAGCAGATGGACACCTCGGCCATGTGCATCTCGGCGACGACCCGCTTCATCACCTCGGTCGGGCAGGGTGAACCGGCCATGATCCCGGTACGCAGCGATGAGATGTCGTACGCGGCGAAGTCCGGCAGGTTCAGCTCGGCGATGAACATGGTGGGCACGCCGTACAGCGAGGTACAGCGCTCCTGCTGGACGGCGGCCAGCACCGCGGCGGCCTCGAAGGACGGGCCCGGGGTCACGACGCAGTCGCCGTGCGAGGTGATGGTGAGGTTGCCCATCACCATGCCGAAGCAGTGATGTATTTTCGAAGCACACTCGAAGGCGGCACAGCATGGAACTCATCCTCTGGCACAAGGACGCCAAGCCCAGCTCGTATTACGCCACGCAAGATGGCAAGCGCATCCCCACGGCACGCAAGGAAGGAACATGGTCGTGGGACGCGACACCTGGAAGGACGGGGACCAGGAATTGTCTCGGGCGAGGTGGGATCTCTCCTACCGCGAGCGAGGATCTCGCCCTGTCCGAGGCGGTGGCTCCCTTCACGACTCCCTGCACGCCGACGCTCTCCATCGGCGCCTCCGCCACGGCGTCAAGGCGCTCGAAAGAGAGGACTGCGAGATGTCCCTCGAAGGTGTCACCGCCGACGGGCGGCATGTGTTCAGCCCCTATGTCTCCGATTCCATCACGACCGAACCCGACTTCGAGGAAGTCGCCGTGGCCATCGAGGCACTACGAGAGGCCGCCGGTCTTGATCGGCTCCCCGCGTAGCGGGGACCTGCGGGAGGACTCGGCTACGGCTGGCCCCTCCCCGCTCGGCCATCATGGAACGCAGACCGGAGCAGGAGAGAGCACCCGATGAACGTCACGATCTACGTCCGACTGTCGCAGGATCGCCACGGCGACAGCCTCGGCGTGGAGAGGCAGGAGGCGGAGTGCCGCGCCTTCGCCGAGGCGCGCGGCTGGACCGTGCGGGAAGCGTTGTCCGACAACGACATCAGCGCCACGAAGGGCAAGGTTCGCCCCGGCTTCGAGGCACTGCTGATGTCCAAGCCCGAGGCCGTCTTGGTCTGGCACACTGACCGGCTCATCCGCGTAACCCGCGACCTTGAGCGAGTGATCGACCTCGGGGTCAACGTCCACGCGATCCATGCTGGACACCTCGACCTGAGCACTCCGGCAGGGCGCGCGGTAGCGCGCACGGTCACAGCCTGGGCAACGTACGAGGGTGAGCAGAAGGCGATCCGGCAGGTAGCTGCCAACGTCCAAGCGGCTCGGGCTGGCAAGCCCTACACGGCCGGTATCCGCCCCTTCGGCTACGGCGACGACCACATGACCGTGATCCCCGAGGAGGCTGCCGCGATCGTCGAGGGTGCCCGGATGATCCTTGCCGGTGAGTCTCTGTCTGCCGTGGCTCGCACCTGGAATCAGGCCGGTCTCGTATCGCCTCGCTCGAAGGCGCAGAGCACGAAGGCGGAGGGGTGGACGCTCCGAGGAGCGAAGAACCTCCTCACCTCCCCCAGGTACATCGGACAGCGCACCTACCGGGGCGACGTCGTCGGCGAGGCGGAGTGGCCCGCGATCCTGGACGAAGCCACGCACTACGCGTGCGTCGCCATCCTGAACAGCCCCGAGCGGTTCTCTGGCGGACGTCGTACCGGGCGAGTGCCCGGAACCCTGCTCGCCGGTATCGCGCTCTGCGGAGAGTGCGGAGAGACGGTCAATGGCCGTGGCTACCGAGGGGCACCCGTCTACGGATGCAAGGCGACGCACACCAGGACTCCCCGAGAGCTCGCCGACAAGCGGGTCGGTAACTCCGCCCTGGCAAGGCTCGTCTTCCCCGACTTCCTGCCGTCCATCTTGGCCGCGAACGCCGAGCAGGACGGCGACTCGGCAGGGCTGCACGTAGAGGCGAACAACCTCCGCGAACGGCTCGACGGCTTGGCTCTGGCCTACGCGGAGGGAGCGATCAGCCTGTCTCAGATGACTGCCGGTACCGAGGCGATCAGGGCCAAGCTCGACGCCGTCGAGGGCAAGCTGACGAACGTCACTGGCCTGCCTCCCATCGACCCCGTGGCGGGCATTGCTGGACTCATCGACGGGTGGCCGAACACCCCGCTCCCGACTCGTCGAGCGTGGGTGGACTTCACCTTGGTCGTCACGCTCAATCCTGCGCGAGGCAGGCACGCGAGGAACATGACGATCGAGGATCACGTCACGGTGGAGTGGAAGGACGTAGCGCCGAACGCGTAGGCAACGGCCGGCTGGGAGGCGGAGCCGACCGGCCTGCCGGACCATGGAGCGGAAGATTTCAAGTCCAGTGAGACGGTCGTGACGCTATGAGGTTTGTGTTGCGGGTTCCCTGCGCCTGGCCGGGTCGTTGATCCATGCCTGCTGGGGTATCCGGGGTGGTCGGGGGCGGCGGCCGAAGCGTTCGGGGTGGCGGGCGTATGCGTCGGCGAGGGTGATGGCCCTCTGGTCGCGGACTTCCTCGGCTGTGCCGAAGTGCACGCTGGCGGGTGTGTGCCAGCCGATGCCCGAGAGCCGGTGTTCGTGGTTGTAGTACGCGATGAACGCGTCGAACCACTCGCGGGCGTGGGCCAGCGAGTCGAAGCGTTCGGGGCAGTCGGACATGTACTTCGTGGTCTTGAAGTGGGCCTCGCTGTAGGGGTTGTCGTTGGAGGTCTTCGGCCGCGAGTGTGACCGGGTGACGCCGAGGTCGATCAGCAGCTGCGAGACCTTCTTGGAGGTCATCGAGGTGCCGCGGTCGGCGTGCACGGTCTCGGGCACGATGCCGTTGCGCAGGATGGTCTCCCGGATCAACTCCTGGGCCCGCGCCGATGATTCGGCGGCCTCGACGGTGTGGCCGACGATGTAGCGGCTGAAGATGTCGATGATGACGTAGGCGTGGTACCAGACGCCCTTGACCGGTCCGGCCGCCTTGGTGATGTCCCAGGTGAATACCTGCGAGGGCCCGGTGGCGACCAGTTCGGGCACCGACTTCGCCGGGTGGGTGGCCTGGCGGCGTCGCTCGCCCGTCTGTCCCTTCTCGCGCAGGATCCGGTACATCGTGGAGACGGAGCAGTGGTAGCGCCCGGCATCCAGCTCGCGGGCCCAGATCTGCGCGGGAGGAAGTTCGGCGTGCTCGGCGCTGTTCATCAGCTCCAGTACCGCCGCCCGTTCCTCGGGGGTGAGAGCCGAGGGCTGGACCTGTGGTCTCCTGGGCTTTCGCTCTGGTGGGGGCCGCAGCCGGCGGTAGTGGGTGGCCCGGGAGCGGCCGGTCAGCCAGCATGCGGTGCTGATGCCCAGCACGTCTTCGACACCGGTGAACGCGTCGTCGGCCACCGGGTCGGCGGCAGCGATCAGTCCGCGCCCTCGGAGATCATCTCCAA
>NZ_NEUE01000170.1 GCF_002910905.1 Streptomyces sp. SM11
GTTCATGTCAGTTCGAGTTGTTATTGACGAGTTTCTTCACGTTGGTCGCGACGAGTCGGACCTTCGCGAGGACCTCGCCGGCGGTCGCGGTCCAGGTGAACGGTTTGGCCGTTGTGTTCCAGGAGTTGATGTAGTCGCGGATCTGTTTGACCAGGACGTTGACGCTGGAGAAGGTGCCGCGGCGTATGGACTGCCGGGTCAGGATTCCGAACCAGATCTCGATCTGGTTCAGCCACGAGGAGCCGACGGGAGTGAAATGGAAGTGGACGTGTGGGTTCTTCGACAGCCATTCCTTGACCTCCGGGGTGGTGTGCGTCGAGAGGTTGTCCAGGACGACATGGATGTCCTTCCCGGCGTGCGGTTTCACCGCCTTCTTCAGGAAGGCCAGGAAGTCTTTGCCGTTCCGGGTCGGCTTGCACTCGCCGAGCACCTCGCCGGTGCTCACGTTCAGGGCGGCGAACAGGTTCGTGGTGCCGTGCCGGACGTAGCCGGCGGTGCGCTTCTCGCTCGCCGCGAAGGCGACCGGCAGTACCGGCTGGGTCCGGTCCAGCGCCTGGATCTGCGTCTTCTCGTCGATCGAGAGGACCACCGCGCCGCCCGGCGGGGCCAGATACAGGCCGATCACATCGGCCACCTTCTCCGCGAACGCGGGGTCTTTGGAAACCTTGAAAGTGCCGGACCGGTGCGGCTTCAGGCTCTCCTCCCGCCAGATGCGCGCGATGTAGTGCCAGGACACGGTGATGTTCTCGGTCCGCTCCAGGTACTTCGCCAACTCCCGTGCGGACCAGTGCGAAAGCCCTGTGCCGCTTGGTGGCGTCATGCGCGTCAGCGCGATCACCCTGGCCCGCACCCGCACCGGCACCTGTTCCCGTGCGCCACCGGGACGCTCCCCTTCCAGCCCGGCCAGGCCCTGCTCGGCATAGCGGGTCTTCCAGCGGTCCACGGTCGGCAGCGACACTCCGAGCAGCTCGGCAATGTCCTTGCGGCGGCGCCCCTCGCCCGACCACAACACGATCCGGCCCCGCGTGGCTATGTCCGCAGGCACGTCCCTGCTGTTCACCAACTCCCGCAACTCGGCGGCCTGTTCCACGGAGAGCTCCATACCAAGAGACCCTGCCACACAAGATCAAGTAATGCTGACGGAGTCACGAGACACTAGGGGGCAGTTTTCTGCCCCCTAGCTCCACCGGTGGCGTATCGAGTGAGATCAAGACCGGCCTCGCGGGCCTCCTTCAGCCGGATGGACACCAGACCGGCGGAAACATTCAGCTCACGTGCGATCTCGTACCCCTTGAGGCCCTGCCGGTGGAGCTCGACGATCTCGTCGCGGCGCTGCCGGGACCGGCCCTCGTATATCGCCCGTTCCTCAGCGATCATGCGCAGCACTGTCCGGGGCGACACTCCGAAGCGGTCCGCGAGTTCACGGGCCGTCACAGTACGGCGCTCACGCCTGGGCTCCTGGGTCACGACGTCCCCCTCATGTACTCAAGCATCGCCTCGGTGCGCTCGTCCCGGCGCGCAGCACGCGCTCTGCCGCTCTTCCTGCCCCGGGCGGACTGGATTGAGACGAAGGTGGCCTCGTAGACAGCCGCTCCGTCCTTCCACATCCTCGACCGCGTCGTGATCCACCGGTGGATGCTGTTGGCGATCGCTCGCGCCTCCACGGCTGGCAGCGGCTCGGTGAACTCGGTGTTACGGGTGTGCACTTCCGCGTGGATGGCGGTGTGCAGGGTGTCGGGGCTGCCGAAGTGGTGGCGGATCTCGCGGTACGCCCACGTCCGGGCCGTCTCGAAGATCGAGCAGCTACGGCCCAGCCCCGTGATGTTGGTACGGAACCGTTTGGTCTCCCTCCAGCGCACAGGCGGCATATGACCGCCCAGCGCCTCCTCCAGCCCGCCGAGCGTATGGAGACCACCGTGGAGCCACTCGGTGCTCCAGTCCGTGTGCAGCGGATTCTTCGTCATCAGCCCCGAGTACGCCGCATCCCCCTCCAGCGCCCGGCGCAGGCCCTCGGTGACGGCGGCGGCGTAGGCCAGCGGCTTGCGCCGGGCGTACTCGGTCCGGGTCACCGCCTCCTCCAGAGCCCACACCGCGTGAGCGTGCCCGTTCACCGGGTTCTCCACGACCGCGTTGGGCAACGGATGCGAGCCCACCGACGAAACCGCCCGCAGCACCGCGTCCGAGTGATCCACATCCACGACGAGGAGATTGCTCAGCGCCGACGGGTTCGCCTCCACGTAGTGGCGCGTCATCGCCACCGGCCGTCTCTCTCGCCGGATCCCCTCGCACAGCTGGTTCGTCGCATACGGCCGCAGCGGCAACCACAACTCATCCCACTGAACCGCAGGCAACTCCACATTCATGAGGTGATCATTCCAGCCCGAGCAGAGCGGGGGACCTGAACACGCCGCAAGCTTCAAGGTAAGTCATGAGGCCAAGTCAGGTGGTTCTCGGTTCTCAGCTTCTGCCGCGGATCCCACCTGCTCTTCGGCTCCCGGACATACCACGAACTTCAAAGTCAGTCACGGACCAAGTCAGATGGTTCAGCACTGCGGGCGTTGGCAAGTGGATGTTCCGGGAGCCGAAGAGCAGGGCGACAGATTTAAAGTCAGTCACGGACCAAGTCAGATGATTCTGGGCTCTCGGCTCCCGGCGGTCCCCTCTACGCCTACTTCAGCCCACGGCATGCGCTGCGCTACCAGCGGCTCACTTGAAAAGCGGCCAGAGCAGCGACAGTGCCTGCCACGGTTGCCAGGCCCACGAGGATGGCGCCGATCCGGCGACCCGTCGTACCGAACAGTCCCGGCTCGTCATCTGCGCTCGGTGCCACCGTGGCGTCGCTTTCCCCAGAGGCGTGCGCACTGGTCACCGGGCCTTGTCCCGTGAAGGTGGACACCTGTTCGTGTCGTTATGCGGCGAATGTCAGGGTAGCTGATTGCTGTTCGTAGGCGATCGGGGCCTGCTGTCCGTTTGCCGAGTGTCGTCGGCGGGTGTTGTAGCGGGTGGTCCAGCGGAAGACGGCCAGGCGGCAGGCGCGGGCCCCGTCGAAGCGGCGGGCGCCTCGCAGTGTCTCGCGTTTGAGGGCCGCGTTGAACGACTCGGCGAGTGCGTTGCCCGCGCTCGCGCCGACCGCGCCCATGGACTGTGTGACACCCAACTCGGCACAGGCGACAGCGAATTCGCGAGACGTGTACTGCGCTCCGTGATCACTGTGGAAGACGGCGCCGGCCAGGCTGCCGCGGACCCGGGCGGCCGCCCGGAGCGCGTCGGTGACCAGCGAGGTGCGCATGTGATCGGCGATCGACCAGCCCACCAGACGGCGTGAGAAGCAGTCGATCACCGTCGCCAGGTACAGAAACTCGCCGTCGCCCACCGGCAGGTAGGTGATG
>NZ_NEUE01000171.1 GCF_002910905.1 Streptomyces sp. SM11
GGACCGAGAACATCACCGTGTCCTGGCACTACATCGCGCGCATCTGGCGGGAGGAGAGCCTGAAGCCGCACCGGTCCGGCACTTTCAAGGTTTCCAAAGACCCCGCGTTCGCGGAGAAGGTGGCCGATGTGATCGGCCTGTATCTGGCCCCGCCGGGCGGCGCGGTGGTCCTCTCGATCGACGAGAAGACGCAGATCCAGGCGCTGGACCGGACCCAGCCGGTACTGCCGGTCGCCTTCGCGGCGAGCGAGAAGCGCACCGCCGGCTACGTCCGGCACGGCACCACGAACCTGTTCGCCGCCCTGAACGTGAGCACCGGCGAGGTGCTCGGCGAGTGCAAGCCGACCCGGAACGGCAAAGACTTCCTGGCCTTCCTGAAGAAGGCGGTGAAACCGCACGCCGGGAAGGACATCCATGTCGTCCTGGACAACCTCTCGACGCACACCACCCCGGAGGTCAAGGAATGGCTGTCGAAGAACCCACACGTCCACTTCCATTTCACTCCCGTCGGCTCCTCGTGGCTGAACCAGATCGAGATCTGGTTCGGAATCCTGACCCGGCAGTCCATACGCCGCGGCACCTTCTCCAGCGTCAACGTCCTGGTCAAACAGATCCGCGACTACATCAACTCCTGGAACACAACGGCCAAACCGTTCACCTGGACCGCGACCGCCGGCGAGGTCCTCGCGAAGGTCCGACTCGTCGCGACCAACGTGAAGAAACTCGTCAATAACAACTCGAACTGACATGAACAGGATCACGAGACACTAGCCACGCACCCCACTTACGCATTCCATCGGCGGGGCTTGGGATCACGAGGCATCATCGGGAGTTCATGTACTTCACCCGTCCGGTCTTCCCCTTGCCGGTATCTCCCGGATGGAACGGGAGTCCTTGGGCTTTCCTCTGAGCTTCGCACCACGCCGTTGCCGGCATCGCACGTCAAGGGCGGGGACGGGTCATACGGACACGGACCCGTGACTGCACCTACAGCTTCATCAACTGCCTCTCCAATCGGTCAGTCCACTCAAATTCGTGCAACTTCGTGTCGCACGGTCGCCTTCCCAGTGGCCGGGAACAGCCCGGTCCCCGGCCTCGGCCGGGCGCTCGCGGATGGAGACCGCGTCGCGGATGCAGCCGCGCTGCTGACCTGCGGCGGAGGCATTCTTCGAGCGGCGCATCGTGCGTCGGCGGCGCAGATGGGAGACAAGCTCCTTCTTCAGCACCCCTCGGGCCTGGATGAACAGGCTCTTGTAGATCGTCTCGTGAGACACGTACATACCGTCCCCGGGTACGAAGGTGCGGGCGAGCCGGCCGGCGATCTGGCGCGGCGACCAGTCCTCCTTCAACTTGCCAGCGACCGTGTCCCGCAAGGCCGGACTCTGTTGCAGCAGACAGGACTTCGGGCGCCGGGCATTATCCCAGGCGCCCTCGTCCGCGCGAGCGGCCCGGTACTTCTCACGCCCGCCGTGACGCCCCACCTCACGGCTGACCGTGGACGGTGCTCGCCCCAGCCGGTCCGCGATCGCCCGGAAGGAGTCAGCGGCGGCCGGCCCCCGGGAGATCTCCTCCCGCTCCGCCAGCGACAACACCCCGGCCGATCGGGTCCGGGCCGCTGGGACGAAACCGCCGTTCGCCGCGACCACCCCGTGGATCGACCCGGGCACCTTACCCAGCGCACGCCCGATCTCGCTCAGCGACTGCCCGTCCCGCCATCGCCGCCACACTTCACGCTTCTGCTCGTCCGACAACCCCGGACGCCCGATCCTCGCCACCCAGCAACACCTCCAGCAACCGTTCTACCTGGGATGCTGCACCGACCCATTGACCTCACCGCGCATTTCTTCAGGAAGACGTTCTCCATCTCGACTTTGCGAATGCGTCGTTCGAGTTCCTCAAGGCGAGCCCGTTCGCTCAACGACAGTTCCGCATCGGCAGCCGGCTCATGCTGTTTCTGGTGCTTCTTCACCCAGCCTCGGAGGGTCTCCGGATTGATTTCGAGCTCACGAGCTGTCTCGGAGATGGTCTTGCTGGACCGGAGAGCGATCTGTACAGCTTCCTCGCGGAACTCCGGTGAATACTTACTGGGTGGTGCCACTCCTACTTCCTCGTTTCCTGTTCAGGGCAACCCTATTGGGTCCCTGTCCGGGAACTTCGAGGCACCTCACTGACACTCGCCGCACAACAATACGAACGGGTGTCCACTCCGCAGGGACAAGGCCCGACCGGTCACACCAGCCCTTTGACCTGCGACTTCAAGTTGGCGGAGGCTCACTGGTCATCCACTTGCCGGTAGCGGGAAGTGGTGACCGTCCATTCGGCGCTGCCACGGAAAGCGTGCCGCAGGCCGGCTGCGCAGGCAAGGGCCAGTTCCCGGTCTTGGCCGGATACGTCGATGAGGTCGAGGGCGTTGGGCCATTGCTCTTCTAGGGTGAGGAACTGCTCTGTCCACTCTTCGATGAGTGAGAGTGTCATATGGACTGCCTCGTCAGGTTGACACCCGTGGCGCCGCTGGAGGTGAGTCAGCATGCTGAAGGGGTCCGACTCCGCTGTGTCTTTGACCCTGCTCACGATATCGTTGACGCTGCAGATCAGGTTCATGGACAGTCGGCCCATGTCGCGGAACACCGGGTGGTGGTAGAGGGCGGACGGGAGCGAGCGGCCCAGCCCCACCTCGATGAAGTCCAGCTCGCACCAGAAGGCGTGCGAGTCACGCCAGAGGGACATGAAACTGTCCGTGTCGCTACCGAACAGACCGGCTCCGTACCGGCGCAGTGCGGCGGCTTGGGTCATTGCGTCCCAGTGGTCGGCGAAGTGCCGTGCGTTGCGCCTGATCCACTCGGCTGACATACCAGCCCGAGCCCGCTCGTGGATGTCCGCCAGCCCAGCAGCCAGAGGTGAGGGGTGGGCTACCGGGGTGCTGAACACGTGCCGGTGCACGGCGCCGAGCGCGGCTTCTAGCCGAGCAGGGTCGGCGCAGTGCTCGCCTTCATCGTTGTGGTCGTCCTCGACGAAGAACCACGTTTTCAGATCCGCGCAGGCGTCGTATCGCTCCGGGAGGGCTCCGGGCCAAAACCAGCCCGAGTATCGGGCCGCCTGCGCTCGGTCGAGTCGCACGGCTGCTGGTGTGTCGGGTTCAAGTCCCATGGCTCGGGCCCACGCACGTGAACGCGCATCGTCAGATCGGGTCAGTGGGTGCATGGGAGTGGAGATGTCAGAGAGAACCTTGGGGAGGATGGTCATGGCAATGTCTCCTGCGGTGGGTGATGGCTGGAGCGTGGGCGGTCACGTCGTCTGGCTTCACGGACAGAGCAGCCATCCTTGCGGCGGCCGGGTGCGGCAGAGCAACTGTTTAGACAGCTATGCAGCTCACAGGACGAGCCTTCCGCTGCCTGTCCTAACATCAGCGCCTGGGTGGATGGAGGGGGTGTGGTCAGGGGTCAGGCTCCCATCCTTCGCTGGCGGTTGCTGTAGGTACGCAGGGCGTGGAGGAGGTCGGTGCGGGTGAAGTCGGGCCAAAGGTGGTCGCAGAAGTAAAGTTCGGCCAGGGCGGCCTGCCAGAGGAGGAACCCGGAGGTGCGGATTTCGCCGGAGGGCCGGATGATCAGGTCTGGGTCGGGTTGTCCTGCGGTGGATAGGTGGGCGGCCAGCCGTTCGGCGCTCACAGTGGGATCGCCGCTCTGCTGGGTTTCTCTGACCAGCGCTCGAATGGCTGCGAGCAGGTCGGCGCGCCCGCCGTAGCCCAGGGCCAGGTTGACGAGCATGCCGGTCTTGTTGCGGGTGTCGTTCTCTGCTTGTCGCAGAGTCGTGGTGAGGGATATGGGCAGTAGTTCGGCGCGGCCGATGTGATGCAGTCGCCAGTGGCCGACGGCGGCTAGTTCGGTGATCACGTCTCGGTCGATGCGGTACAGGTCGTCGAGTTCGGCAGATGAGCGCCGAGCGATGTTGTCGTCGGAGAGCATCCACAAGGTAACGATGCCGATGCTGAGTTCATCGCACCAGGCCAGTACGTCCGGGATCTTTCGGAAGCCGACGCGGTGCCCGTGCCCGGCGGTTGGTAGACCTTGTTTGCGGGCCCAGCGGCGGTTGCCGTCGAGGACGATCCCCAGGTGACGGGGGACCACTGTCGGGGCGTCGGCGGAGATCAGGGTCGTCTTGATGGCATGGGTTTCCGTCATGGCGGGGGCTCCTTGTCCTGCAATGGTGGGGGCAGGGCGAAGTGCTGGGTCTCCGTGGTGACCGTGACCTGTTCGACCTGCGTGTGGCCGCGCTCGGTCAGTGCGGCGAGCAGTTCGGTGACCCGGGATTCCGGGGCGGAGGCGCCAGCGGTGACACCGATGGTCTCCACGCCGGTGAACCAGGACTCTTGGGCCTGGGAGGCGTCGTCGATGAGGTACGCGGCTCGGGCCCCGGCGCGCAGTGCGACCTCGGCGAGCCGTACGGAATTGGAGGAGTTCGCGGAGCCGATGACCAGGAGCAGGTCGCAGCGGGGGGCGATGGCGCGGACGGCGTCCTGACGGTTCTGACTGGCGTAGCAGATGTCGTCGCCCGGGGGGTCTTCCAGCAGAGGCAGCCGGGTGCGAAGGGCGGTGGCGGTGGCGGCGACTTCGTCGACGGCCAAAGTGGTCTGGGAGAGCCAGACCACCCTTGCGGGGTTCGCTACCTGCAGGCGTGCGGCTTCCTCGGGCGAACCGACGACGGTGATGTGGTCCGGGGCCTGACCGGCGGTGCCTTCGATCTCCTCGTGTCCGGTGTGGCCAATCAGGACGATCTCGTAGCCGCGGCGGGCGTAGCGCAGTGCCTCGTGGTGCACTTTGGAGACCAGCGGGCAGGTGGCGTCGATCACGGTGAGGCCGCGCTCGGTGGCTTGGGCGCGGACGGTGGGGGCGACGCCGTGGGCGGAGAAGACCACGACCGAGCCGTCGGGCACCTCGTCCAGCTCGTCGACGAAGACCGCGCCCTGCTCGGTGAGGTCTCGCACCACATGGGTGTTGTGCACGATCTGTTTTCGCACGTAGACCGGGGTGCCGTACTGGTCGAGTGCCCGTTCGACGATTTCCACGGCCCGGTCCACACCTGCGCAGAACCCGCGTGGGGCGGCCAGCAGGACGGTGCCCATCAGTCGCCGGCCCTCTCGTTGTCGACCAGGCGCACGGCCTCGTCGAGCAGCGTCTCGACGATTCTCGATTCAGGGACGGTGCGGACCACTTCGCCCTTCACGAAGATTTGCCCTTTGCCGTTGCCGCAGGACACGCCGAGGTCTGCTTCACGGGCTTCGCCGGGGCCATTGACGACGCAGCCCATCACCGCAACGCGCAAGGGGTGGGGGAAGCCGTTGAAGGCGGCCTCGACCTGGGCGGCCAGCTTGTGGATGTCGACCTGGAGCCGACCGCAGCCGGGGCAGGAGACGATCTCCAGCTTCCGGGGGCGCAAGCCAAGCGAGGACAGAATGTGGCACCCGGCCTTGACCTGCTCGACTGGTGGCGCGGACAGCGAGACGCGGATGGTGTCCCCGATGCCGTCGGCCAGCAGCACGCCGAAGGCGACCGCCGACTTGATGGACCCCTGCAGCATGGGTCCGGCCTCGGTGACCCCGAGGTGCAGCGGGTAGTGGCACGCGTCGGCCAGCAGCCGGCAGGCGGCGATCATGGTGAGCGGGTCGTGGTGCTTCACCGCGATCTTGAGGTCGGTGAAGCCGTGCTCCTCGAACAGCGAGCACTCCCACAGCGCGGACTCCGCGAGCGCCTCGGGGGTCGCCCTGCCGTACTTGGCGAGCAGGCGCGGGTCCAGGGAGCCGGCGTTGACGCCGATGCGGATGGGGATGCGGGCGGCCGAGGCGGCGGCGGCGATCTCCTTGACCTTGTCGTCGAACTTGCGGATGTTGCCGGGATTGACGCGGACCGCCGCGCAGCCGGCGTCGATCGCTTGGAAGACGTAGCGAGGTTGGAAGTGGATGTCGGCGATGACCGGGATCCTGGACTTCGCCACGAGGGCGGGCAGGGCGTCGGCGTCGTCCCGGGAAGGGACGGCGACGCGGATGATGTCGCAGCCGGCGGCGGTGACTTCGGCGATCTGCTGCAAGGTGGCGTCGATGTCGGCAGTGAGGGTCGTGGTCATGGTCTGGACGGGGATGGGTGCGCCGCCGCCGACCGGGACGGCGCCGACGTGGATTTGCCGGGTGTGGCGGCGCACCGGGGCGGTGAGAGCGGCGGTGGTGCGGCTGGGGAGGACGGGGACTGGCAGGTCGGCGAGGGTCATCGCGTGCTCCCGGCTGCGGGGTGTACGAGCGGGTGATGGGGCGGCAGATCCGGTCCGGCGCAGGCCGGGCGGGCGGCCAGCAGGGCGCGGGCGGTGTCGGCGAGGGCAGGACCACTGATGCCGGCGGCTTCCAGGAGGGCGCCGCGTTCACCGTGGTGCAGGAAGGCGCTGGGCAGGCCGATCGTGTGGAAGCGAGTGGTGATGCCCGCGTTGGCGGCGTGGCGGGCGATGAGAGCGCCGATCCCGCCGTCGGCGATACCGTCCTCGACGACCAGGGCGAGGCGGTGGCGGGCGGCGAGATGACCCAGCGCGGGGTTGACGGGGGCGGCCCAGCGGGGGTCGGCGACGGTGACGCTGACGCCGAGGCCGTCCAGGATGCCGGCGGCGTGAAGACAGGCGGTGGCGGTGGTGCCGATCGCGATGAGCAGGACGTCGAGGGCGGCGTGGGGGGTGCGGTGGAGGATGTCGATGCCGTCGAGGGTGGCCAGGGCGTCGCTGTCGTCTCCGGCCGCGGCTTTGGGGAAGCGCACGGCGGTAGGGCCGTCGGAGATATTCACGGCTTCGCGGAGCAGGGCCCGCAGCCGGGCGGGGTCGCGGGGGGCGGCCAGCCGCATCCCGGGGATGTGGGCGAGCATCGCCAGGTCCCACAGGCCGTGGTGGGAGGCTCCGTCGGGGCCGGTGATGCCGGCGCGGTCCAGGACGAAGGTGACCGGCAGGTGGTGCAGGGCGACGTCCATCAGGACCTGGTCGTAGGCCCGGTTGAGAAAGGTGGCGTAGAGGCAGACCACGGGATGGAGGCCGCCCATGGCCAGCCCGGCGGCCGAGGTGACGGCGTGTTGTTCGGCGATGCCGGAGTCGAAGACCCGGCCGGGGAACCTCGCCGAGAAGTCGCCCAGGCCGACCGGCAGGCGCATCGCGGCGGTGACCGCGACGACATCGTCGCGTTCCGTGCCGATAGCAGTGATCTCGGTGCCGAAGACTTTGGTCCACGACGGCGTCGCGGCAGCCAGAGGGAAGCCTGTGGCGGGGTCGATGACGCCGACCGCATGCATACGGTCAGCGACGTCGGCCTCGGCGGGACCATACCCGTGGCCCTTGCGCGTCACCACGTGCACCACCACGGGACGGTGCATAGCCGCCGCCCGGCGCAGGACGGATTCCACCGCCGTGGTGTCGTGGCCGTCCGTCGGGCCGAAGTAGGCGAAGCCCAGATCGGTGAACACGTTCCGGCACCGGGCGCCCTTGTCGCCCCTGCGGAGCACCGCCAGGTGGGCGGCGAGCGCCCCGACGGTGGGGTCGTAGGAGCGGGTGTTGTCGTTGAGGACCACGATGACGGGGTGCGCGGCGGTGCCGAGGTTATTGAGGGCTTCGAAGGATAGGCCGCCGGTCAGCGCGCCGTCCCCGACGACCGCGACCACCCGCCGGTCGGTGGTGCCCGTGTGGTGGAAGGCTTTGACCAGGCCGTCGGCGAAGGCCAGCGCGGTGGAGGCATGGGAGTTCTCGATCCAGTCGTGCACGGACTCGGCCCGCGACGGATACCCCGACAGCCCGGCCGCCTGACGCAAGGTGCCGAAGCCGGCGGCCCGGCCGGTGAGGACCTTGTGCGGGTACGCCTGATGCCCGGTGTCGAACACGATCGCATCACGGGGTGAGTCGAAGACCCGGTGCAGGGCAATCGTCAGCTCCACTACTCCCAGCCCCGCCCCGAGGTGACCGCCACTGGCGCACACGGTATCCACCAACAGCGCACGGATCTCGGCCGCCAGCTGCGGGAGCTGTCCGGGGTCCAGGGCGCGGACCTCCTGAGGAGTTCCGGCGCGAGCGAGTAGCCCTGCCATGCCGGCGGTGGCTCTGTGCACGGCAGGGCGCAGTTCCACGGTACTCATGGGAGACGAATCCTTCCTCCAGCTTCCGCAGGACGTGGTGCACGAAGGGTCCGGGACGGCGTGACCCTCAGTCAGGTGTCTTGAACCCGCCGGGTACGCGATGGCCACCGGGAAAACCGGGCATACGTCTATGACGCGCCCATTCGCGGCCCGGGGGAACCCCTGCGCCGTGATCGATGCGTGCACGCGCTGAACGCTTGTGAATGCGTGAATCCTTCACGGGAGTGAAGAGAGGCAGATATGGCCCGACATGCCCCCAATGCGCGCCTGGCCGCCCTCTTGGCCGAGGCTGGCTGGAGTGCCGGGGAACTGGCGCGGGCGGTCAACGCCCAGGGTATGGCCCACGGTGTGGCGTTACGGTACGACCGTACGGCCGTGGCCCACTGGCTCGCCGGCTCCCGACCGCGCGCCCCCGTTCCCGCACTTGCCGCGGCAGCCCTCAGCCGTCACACCGGCCGCCTGATCACCGCGCACGACACCGGCCTCGCTCAGACCCCGCAGGCGTACATCCCATCCCTCCACACCTGGCCCGGAGAGGCGGATCCTGTGAAACACCTGGTCGTCCTCACCCGCGGGGACACCGACCCCACACACCGGACCCTGCTGGCCCAGTCCGTGTACACCCTGGCCGCCGTCACCGTCCCCACCTGGCCGTACGACCACAGGATGCTGCCGGTGACGGACGGCTCACGGGCCTCGACAGCGGACGTACAGATGCTGCGCGACATGCCGCAGGTCTTCGCAGATCTGTCCGAACGCCACGGGGGCGCTCACGCCAGATCCGCCCTGGCCATGTATCTCGCCGACGACGTCAGCCGCCTCCTCACCGCCCCCGGCCCCCTACACCGGGAACTGCTCACCGTTAGCGCCCAGCTCGCCCACCTCCTCGCCGCCATGACCGACGAAGCCGGCCACCCCGGCCTGGCCCAGCGTTACTACCACACCGCGCTGAGCCTCGCCCGGGACGCCGGCAACCGCTCCGCCTACGCCGTCACCCTGCGCGCGATGAGCACCCAGGCCAGCCGCCTGGGCCACCCCCGGTACGCCCTCCACCTCGCCAACGCCGCCGTGGACACCGCCGGCTCCACCGCCACCCCGGCCACCCTGGCCTTCCTGCTCATCCAGCGGGCGCTGGCCCGCGCCCACGACCAGCAGCGCCACGCGGCCCTCGCTGACCTCACTGCAGCCGAAATGCACCACGAACGGGCCTCAAGTCCGCCCGGCCCGTTCACCGCCTACCCCCGCGCCGGCCTGGACTACCAGCGCGCCCAAACCCTCTTCTCCCTCGGATACGACACCGACGCGCTCGCCGCGCTGCACGCCTCCGCGCGACACCGGCCCGTCGGCCAGCGCAGAACCTTCGCCCTCACCCACGCCACCCTTGCCGACGCCCTCCTGCGTACCGGCCACCTGGAAGAGGCCTGCACCCACTGGCACCACTTCCTCGACCACTACCCTCACCTACGCTCCGCCCAGATCGACCGGGCGCTCACCCGGCTCCACGCAGGACTGACCCCGCACCGGCGCCAACGGCACGCCGCCGCCGTACGGGAACGCGCCCACACTCTCACCGACCTGCCCACACCCAGGTGACTCCTCCTCCGCTGCTTGACCGGCGGCCACGGAAGCAACGCCCCCACCCGGAAGTCCGGCCGCAGCACGGTGGACAGGACAGGAACAGAGGGGAACGGAGCCGAGCAAACCCACCATCAAAGGATCATCCATGCTCCCTGCCTATACGCCCGTGCACTCCCGCAGCGACAGGCTCCCCGCATCCGCGTCCGGTGTACTCGCACCAACGTTTCTGCCTACGCCAACTGCCCGGCCGCCGACCATCCGGTCCGCAAGCGGCCCGGCTGCTGCGGCCTACCCTCCCAAACATCGACTTTCTGATCAGCGCCAACGCCCTCGCTCTCGGCATTCAACCCGTAGTGGCCGTCGCCGCTCGGCTCGCATACTGGTCCGATGAGTCGGGAGTGTCATGAATCAGGTGGGCACCTGCTCAGAAGGGACCCTGATGGACACCAAGAGCGGTCACCTGATCGAGGACACCCCCTGGCCGATGCGTTCACGGCCTTGCAGTGGTGCGAGCTGCCGAACGGGCACACGAGCGTTCCACACCACAGCGAGGTCGATTCCTTCCACGAAGGAGACAAGCTGGTGGATTCGCTGGGATGACACCGTCCACGAGCTCGTCACGTTGGACATCTGCATGGTTGAAAAACTGCCCGACGGGCGCTTCCAGATCACACCGTAAACTCGGAAGTACACCCGTAACTGACGTGCCCCCGGCGGCTGTTGGTTTGATGTGTGCATGAAGAGGGTCAACGAGCCCGCCGGGGACACCGGCTTCCCTGTCCACCAGTGCCGCCTGCCGGTGTCGCGAAGAACCAACGAATACTGCACCGATCTGCTGAGCCGTCACCTGAAGACGATCGGCTCCCGCTGGCGGGTCCTGCCGCCTGGACGGATCGTCGTCATCGTGCTTGCCCTGCTCCGCCACGACCAGCGCATCGCCGACATGGTTGGCGGCAACGCCGTCGGCGACACCACCGTACGCCGCTGGCGCGACGAGCTGATATCCCTGCTGGCCGCCCGCGCACCCCGCCTGGACCGCGCCCTTAAGAAGGTCGCGAAACGGGGCGGTGAGGTCGTCTTGATCGACGGCACTCTGATCCCCACTGTCCGCCGCACCGGCCGAGCGAACCGACCCAACTACTCGGGCAAGTAACGCCGTCACGGACTGCACTTCCTCGCCCTCACCGACGAAAAGACGGCCGCCTGCTCTGGATCTCCGCGGCCCGCCCCGGACGCACCCACGACATCACCGCCGCCCGCCGACCGCATCCTCACCCACCTGTGCGCCGTCGGCCTCGGCGCCCTGGCCGACCTCGGCTTCCGCGGCCTGGATGACGATCCGGATCACCCGATGGTCATCACGGGCTACAAGGCCACCCGCGCTCGCAAGCTCACCCCCGGCGAGAAGCAAGCCAACCGAGTCCTGGCCGCCGCACGCGCCCCCGTCGAGCACGGTTTCGGGCACTTGAAGAACTGGCGGACCCTCACCAAGCTCCGCACCGACCCCACCCACGCCACCGACCTCCTGCGCGCCCTGCTCGTCCTCACCAACCTCGAAGCGAACCGCTGACACGCGAGCCCGACCCCAGACTGCCGCCCGCGACCAGCACGAGCTGAACCGCCCCGGGTTCGGTAGAGATCTCAGATTGTGTTGGTGACCTGGGGTTTCGTGGGTTCCTTGTAGTGGTTGGCCTCGCACTCTGCGGGTGGGATGTGCCCTGTCTCACCGTGCAGGCGGCGGTGTACGTACCAGTCGGTCCACTCGGCGGTGGCGAGTTCGACCTGGGAGAGGTTCTTCCAGGGCCGCTGTGGTTCGATCAACTCGGTTCTGTACAGGCCGATCGTCGATTCCATGCAGCTCGCGCCAGATCCTGCGGGCGCCGTAAACACGGTAGTTGGTGGCGTGGACCTCCTGGATCCGTGCCTTGGTTCCGGCATCACGCACCGTGCGGGCGGCGGGCTTCTCCAGGCGTTTCTTGTGGGCGTAGTAGGTGGAGGGGGCGATCCTGCAGTCATCTCGGTGAGTGTTCTGCAGATCGGCTCGACGCCGCCGAAGCGGTCCCGGTGCTCGTTGATGAACGTTACGAGCGTGTGTGTGGCCGGTCGAGCTCGGCCGCGAAGAAAGACGCCGCCGCCTTCAGGGTGTCGTTCGCCCGCTTCAGCTCGGCGTTCTCCTTCTGCAGTGCTTGAGCTGGGCGGACTCCTCCGTCGTCGTTCCCGGCCGCTGTCCGGCGTCGATCTCGTGCTGCTTCACCCAGTTGCGCAGCGTCTCTCGGGAACCGATGTCCAACTTTTCGGCGACGGACTGCAGTGCTGCCGTCTCGGTCGGGTAGTCGCCGCGGACCTCGGCGAACATGTGCACCGCACGACGGCGCAGCTCAAGCGGGTAACGGGAAGGACGTGCCATGACTCAATCCTTCACGGAATCGAGTCTCTACCGAACCCGGAACGGTTCAGTGAAGAGTCGAACGTGGCCCCAGGCGCGTACATGGGCGGCGACGGTCTCCGCGGCCTCGTAGACGGTGAACGGCCATCCGGCGTCGGCGCAGGCGAGCGCGGCGTCGAGGCCGACGGGCCCGGCGCCGAGGATCGCGACATGTCGCTGCATGGTGAACTCCCTTTCCGTACGGGTCAGATGGCGCAGTGGACGGGGCGGGGCAGGGTGCCGTCGGTGAGGCGGGCGGTGAAGAACCGCTCGGTGACCAGCTGCTGGCCCCTGGCGAGCGGGGTGCTGGCCGGTGCGAGGTGCATGTCGGGGCTGGTGGTGAGGTCGGCTCCGGCGGGGTGCCAGTGCAGTCCGTCGGCGGTGACGGTCAGTTCGGGGATGCTGGAGTCCTCGCCGATCTCCACGCCGGTGTCGGAGAAGCCGCGCCGCAGTAGCGGGCGTACCGCGAAGTGGGCGGCGGGCAGGCCGAGTCCGGCCAGCAGCTCGGCGACCGCGGGGACCTCGTGCGTGTTTTCCGGGGTCTCGGTGAGGGCGACGCGCGGGGGCAGGCCGAGGTCGATCAGGTGGCGGATGCCGTCGAGGGTGCGCTGCCAGGAGCCGGGGCCGCGGTGGAGGTCGTGGGTGGTGGCGGTGGCGCCGTCCAGGGAGGTCTGGACGGTGAGTTTGCGGTCGGCCAGGTCCGCGAGGTCGGCGGCGCGGCGGCCCCGCAGCAGCATCGCGTTGGTCATCACGACGGTGGGCAGCTGGGCGGAGGCGTGATCGAGGAGGGCGACGATGTCAGGGTGCAGGAAGGGCTCGCCGCCGGTGAGGTACAGCTCGGTAAACCCCGCCTGTACGGCCTCGTCGACGAGGGCGTGGAAGGTGTCGGTGGGCAGGGTGCGGGGCGCGGCCTTCGGAGAGGAGGCGACGGCGCAGTAGTCGCAGGCCAGGTTGCAGTGGAAGTTGGTGTAGATCCACAGTCGGGACGGGAAGTACGCCGTGCCGAAGAGGGGCACGACCGGACGCTCGCCCGCCAGGGCATCGGTGGTCGTCTCGCCCCAGCCGTCGTTCGCGGGGCGGAAGCCGGAGGGCAGGGTGGAGCGGTAGAGGTGGTAGCGGCCCCCGGAGCGCTCGCGTGGCGGCAGGATTTCCAGGCAGGTGGTCCACCAGCCGGTTTCGATGGTCTCGGCGAAGATCTCGGGCAGCCCGGCGGCGTGCATCGAGGCGGCTTGCGCCTGCCAGTCGTACGCGAGCGGGATCAGCTCGGCGGTGACGCGCCCGTCGGAGAGGTCGAGGATGGCGTACCAGACCTCGCGGCGGCCGTCGTTGGCCGGTTTGCCGAGCACGCCGACGTTGACGGCGAGGGTGTCGCCGATGCGCCGCTGCCAGGGCAGGCCGCTGTGGGTGCACAGGACGACATCGGCGCCGGACGCCTCGGCGCGCAGGCGGTGCTGCTCCTCGGGGAGCGATTCCCACCAGAAGTCGTTCAGCGCCAGGGTCGAGCCGTGGACCATGTGGATGTCGACGCCGTCGATCGTCTCCCGGCGTTCGGTGGGCAGGGTGCCCATCCAGGCGGCGAAGTCGCGGTGGGTGGTGGCGAGGGTGTGGTCGTAGATCAGTTGGGCGTACTCGTTGTCCTTCGGGTCGCGGTAGCCGCAGCCGCAGTCGGTGTCGCCGCGGGCGATGGCCACGTCGTAGTTTCCGGCGACGCACTCGACTGCGTTGTCGGTGAGGATCGGCCACAGGGCATCGATGTCGGCGCCGAAGCCGCCGAGGTCTCCCAGGCAGAACAGCCGCTCGGCGCCCCGGGTGCGGGCGTCGTCGACGAATGCCTGGAGAGCGTACGGGTTTCCGTAGGGCCCTCCGCAGACTGCGATGCGCATGAAATCGGTCTCCAATGTGTCGAAGAGAGAGGGGGAGGGTGTCGCTCAGGTGGGGCTGGTTCGTTCCGCTGCCCGGGATCTGTGCGGGAAGAGGCGGGGGCCGGCGGTGTAGCGGGTGCGGATGGCTTCGTTGTCGACGCCGGCGAAGTACAGCAGCTTCAGGTACTGCATGAAGGCGATCATGCGCCAGGTGCCGTGGGCGGCCAGGCGGCGTGAGGAGGCCGTCGACGTGGCGGGCAGCAGGCGCAGCGGGCCGTGGCGGTGCAGGCGCCGTGACATCTCCAGGTCCTCCATGATGGCCAGGTCGGGGAAGCCTCCGAGTTCGTCGAAGACGGTGCGGCGGATGAACATGGCCTGGTCGCCGAAGATGTGGTGGAGGCGGCGGGCGCGGGCGTTGGACGTCCACGCGAGGTAGTTCAGGGCGGGGGTGCGGCGGTCGAAGCGGAGGGTGAGGCCGCCTCCGACCACGGCCGGGTCGGCGAGTGCGGCCCGGATCTGGTCCAGGGCGTCTGGATCGATGTCGGTGTCGGCGTGGACGAACCAGAGGATGTCGCCGGAGGCGTGCCGGGCGCCCTCGTTCATCTGCTTGGCCCGTCCTCGCTCACTGGTGATCACGGTGGCGTGGAGCGCGGCGAGTTCGGCGGTGGCGTCGGTGGAGCCGCCGTCCACGATGATCAGCTCGCAGTCGGGGAAGTCGCGGCACAGGCGGCTCGCCGCGCGCTGGATCGCGGCCTCCTCGTTCAGTACCGGGACGATGATCGACACGTGTGTCATGGCGCCTCCACGGGCTGGATCAAAGCGGCGATCGGCGCGGGCAGCGCCGGATCGGCGAGGAGGGCGGTTGCGTCTTCGGGGGTGTCCAGGTCCCGCAGTGGGCACAGCAGCTCCACGCTCAGCCCTTCGCGCCGGGCGACGCAGCGGGTCGCCGTCAGCACCCGGTCCGTGCTCCAGACATCCGCGTCGAGGGCGAAGAGCGAGGTGTGGGGGGCGCGCAGGCCGATCAGGTAGTAGCCGCCGTCGAGCGCGGGGCCCAGCACCACGTCGTGGCTCTCCAGGGCGGTGAACGCGGCGGTCAGGTGGTCGCCGGTGAGGGTCGGCGCGTCGGTGCCGATGACCAGGAGCGGGCCCGCGCCGTCGGCGAAGGCGTCGGCGACGGCTGCGGCCAGGCGCTGTCCGAGGTCTTCGCCGCGCTGGAGGCGCAACCGGACGCCTGCCGGCGTCGTCGTGCCGATCGCGTCGCCGCCGTCGGCCGGGGCATAGGCGAGGTAGGTCCGCGGAGTATGGACGGTGGTCAGTTCCATGGTGTGGCGGATGAGTCCGGCCTGGAGTTCCGCGCAGCGAAGCGGGCCGAGCAGGGGATGCAGCCGGGTCTTGACCGTGCCGGGCCGCGGCGCCTTGGCCATGATCAGGATCGCGGGTGTGCCCCGGTGGGCGGTGGCGTTCACGTGTCGAACCGGTAGACGAAACCTGCCGCGCTCACGCTGTCCAGGGATGGCAGTGCGTGCCCGGCCAGCGTGGCGAAGACCTCCTTGCTCGCCGCCATGCGGTCCAGCAACGCCTGCACCGGTTCCGGTTTCGCGGCGACGCCGTTGGCGTAGTCGGTGACGAAACCGACCAGTGCCATGGGCAGTTCGGCCTCACCGGCCAGGACGGCCTCCGGGCCCGCGGTCTGGCTGATGGCACTCACCCCGGCGGCGGCCAGCGCGGCCACCTCCGACCGTGAGTTGAACCGGGGGCCGTCGACGTGTCCGTACACGCCCCGCGTCGCGACCGGTGCCCCGGTCTGCTCGGCGGCGGTGATCAGCGCTTGGCGCAGTGGTTCGCTGAAGGGCCGGTCGAAGATCCAGTGGCCGCGTCCGGCCTCGCCGGGGGTGTCGTACCAGGTGCAGGGGGTGCCGTCGGGGAGCCGGTTGGCGGGGAAGTACAGGTCGTCGAAGACCACCAGGGAGCCCGGCCGCATGTCCGGGTCGAGAGAGCCGCAGACGGTGAAGGACACCACGGCCTCCGCTTCGACGGCCAGCAGAGCGGCGAGGTTCGCCTTGTGGTCGACCTGGCTGGAGAGCCGGTGGTGACCGGCGCCGTGCCGGGACAGCTGCACGATCTCCGCGCCCCCGAGGCGGCCCTCGGTGACCGTGACCTCGCCGTGGTCCGTGACGACGGTCCGCTCCGCCGCACCCTCCATGTGGGGCCAGTCGTAGCTGCCGGAGCCGGTGATCACGCCTATGCGCATGGACTGCTTCTCCTTCGGTTCTTCGGTTACATGCCGGACGTGCCGGACGTGCCGGACGTGCCGGACGTGCCGGACGTGCCGGGCGAGCGGCGTGCTGGGGTGCGGACCTCGACGATCGGCAGCAGGGTGCGCAGCGCGGCGTTCTCGGCCGGGTCGAGCACGGCGTGCTGTACGCAGGCGGGGACCAGGCTGCTGGTTTCGGGGTGGGCCATGGCGTAGTGGCAGGCGGCCAGTCGCTCCTGGGTTTCGCGCAGCGCGGGGTTTTCGGCCTGCTCGCCGCGCTGCATCATCTTCCAGGCCGGGGCGACGACGTCGGCGTCCATGAACTGGTGCATGACGAAGGTGACCGGACGTACCCGCATCCGGTGGCGGACCAGCCTCAGCAGTCCGACGCGGCGGGCGGTACGGCCCAGCCAGCGAAGCCCCGTCACCACGGTGGACGGATGGCGGGCCACCACCCGCACGATCCTTGCCGCGAGAAGGGCGGGTGCGGTGCCGGTGAAGGTCATCTTCCCGAAGTAGCGGAAGAACGCGTCGCGGACGGCGAGGTCGCGTGGGTCGTCGCCGTCGAGGAACGGATACCAGCGGGCGCCGACGTAGAAGCCGTAGGCGGTGCGGTTGCAGCGCACGTCGCCGTTCTCGAGGACGCGGTAGTCCAGCCGGGTTCCGGCGCCGCGCTCGATCTCCGCCCACACCGCGTCCGGGGTCGCCTCGCGGAACTTCTCCTTCCAGCGGCGCTCGTCGCCGAGGAAGGCGGCGGGCTGGAAGGAGAACATGCCGTAGCCCATGGCGTGGCAGTCGCGGATCATGCTCGCGACCTCGTCGAGGTTGCCCGGGGTGACGGTCATGTTGTGGGCGAGGAAGAACCGCACCCCGTGCTCGCGCCGAAGGCGGCGGAACATGGCGGCGAATCGGGCGCGGTAGGGGTTGAGCGACTGCTCGTTGGGCGGGCGTTCGATGCCGCGCCGGCCGTACATGAACTTGTCGAAGTGCGCGGCGAAGGACAGCCGCCCGAGGCGCTGTGTGCCGTCCGGTCCGAGTGCGAGGCGGGTGAGGTAGTCGTAGTCGAAGTCGCCGTGGGTGAAGCTCATCGGTTCCCGGCCGTGCTCCCGCATGATCGTGAGGGCGGCGGCGTGGTCGTCGGGGGTGAGCAGGCTGACCTCGCCGCCGATGAGCTGGGTGTGGGCGCGTGGGCCTCGCAGCTTGCGCAGCAGGCGCATCTGCGCGGCGATCTGTTCGTGGGTGTGGGGGCCGTCGACGCGGACCTGGTTGGCGTCTCTGGAGTGGTAGCAGGGGGTGCATTTGAGGTTGCACTTGGGGAAGACGCCGTGGGTGCCCTCGCAGCCGACGCCGTGCCGGCCGAGGATCTGGCCGGGGGTCCGGGCCGCGTCGGGCAGTTCCGCCCAGCGGCGCTCCATCGCCGCGGCGAACTCGGTGTCGTAGGGGCGGGTGGCGCGTTCGAGGGCGCGCAGTGTCGCGGTGATCCGCATCAGTGGTTCTCCTGCGGGGTTCGAGCTGTGGCGGGCGACGAGGTGGGCCGGGCCCGGCGCAGGCCGCGCCACAGCAGCCCGGCGTACAGCAGCATCAGGGCGTCCTCAACGAGGACGTACCAGCGCAGCGGCTGGGGGAGGTAGGTGCCGAAGCAGCCGCAGTTGTCGAGCACGAGTCCCCGGGCGAACGCCTGAGAGGCAAGGACCGCCCACACCACCGCCACGCCGGTGTACAGCCATACGGGCGTGGTGGCGCGGGAGCGCGGCCGGGCGAGGAACCATACGGCCCCTATGGCTTCGGCACTGATCAACGCCACGGCCAGGACGGTTGAGGACGCCCCGGACGTCAGACCGTACGCAGTCAGGATGGCGGGCATCGCGTCGAACGAAGCGGCCTGGCCGAGCGCCATCGCCGCGAGGAGTAGGCCCAGGACGAGACGAAGGGTCACCGGATCACTCCTCTGCGGAGTTTCAGCAGGGCGCCGATGGGGCCGCTGCCCCGGGCGAGACGGGCGTAGACGTCGGTGAGCGCGGTGTGCCAGGGTCCGTCGGCGTAGGTGGGGTAGGGGTGCACGGTGCGGGCGTAGTCGGAGGGCGTCCAGCCCAGGCGTACCGCCGCCGCGAGATGGGCGATGGTCTCGCCGGCCCTCGGTGACACGACTGTGGCTCCGACGATCTTGCCGCGCGGGCCCAGCACCAGGGTGGTGAAGCCCTCGGTGCGGCCGTCGGCGACCGCCCGGTCGACCCGGTCGTTGGCCAAGGTGTGGACGCGTGCGCGGTCGCCGTACTTCGCGTTTGCCTCGTCGGAGGTGAGGCCGACGCGGGCGATCTCGGGATCGGTGTACGTCACCCGGGGCACTGCCCGGTAGTCGATGGGGCGGCGCACTCCCAGCAGAGCGTCGACGGCGGCTGCTCCGCCCTGTGTGCCGCCCAGGTGGGTGAAGGCCGAGCGGCCGGTGACATCTCCGGCGGCGTAGATCCGGTGGTTGGTGGTGCGCAGCCGACCGTCGGTGCGGATATGACCGGCATCGGTGAGTTCCACGGCGGCCGCCTCCAGGCCGAGCCCGTGCGTGTGGGAATGGCGCCCCGTGACGGCCAGCAGGGCGTCGTAGGGCAGAGGACCACCGGGCCCGTGAACGGCGTCGGCATCGACTCTCTCGGCGCGGTAGTCGGTCAGTACGGTGACGCCCTCGGCCTCCAGCCGCTCCCGCAGCACCTGCGAGGCCCGGGGCTCCTCGCGCGGTACCAGGCGGTCCATCGCCTCCACGAGAGTGACCTGCGAGCCGAGCCTGGCGAACGCCTGGCCCAGCTCGCAGCCGATCGGCCCGCCACCGAGCACCACCAGGCGGTGCGGGAGTTCGGACAGCTCCCAGACCGTGTCGCTGGTCAACGGCCTGCTATCGACCAGGCCGGGGATCGGCCCCAGGGCCGGAGAGGAGCCCGTGGCGATCAGGGCGTACCGGAAGGAGACCTCTCGCTCGCCCGCGGTCAGGGTGCCCGGGCCGGTGAAGGACGCCGCGCCGTGGGTGACGTCGACTCCGTACGGGGCGAGTGCCTCGGCCGAGTCGTGGGGTTCGATCGCGCCGATCGCCTGTTTCACCTCCGCCAGCGCCGCGGCGAGGTCGGCCGGGCCGGACACCGGCGGGAGCCCGTAGGCAGCGGTACGGCGGACGGCCTGGACGTCGGCGGCGACACGCAGCAGTGCCTTGCTCGGCACACATCCTGTCCATAGGCAGTCCCCGCCCAGGCGGTCGCGTTCGACAAGCAGCGTACGGGCGCCGAGGCGTCCGGCGGTGCGGGCCGCGGTCAGACCGGCGCTGCCGCCGCCGATGACCACCAGGTCGTACCTCTTCATGGCGCGGAACTCTCTGTCGGTGCGCCGTCGTGGGACGGCCGGCGCGCGGGCGTGGGACGTGAAGGGAACCCGGTGACACCGTTGTGGCCTTCCCTTCCCCGCCCCCACGATCACGGTCGCGATGGGCCTCCCGCTTCATCCGCGCGCCTGCGGCGTGTCCGAAACGGAATGCGTGACCAGCCCGGCAGGGTTCCCGAGGGAAGCACAGGGGCGCGAGCCGCCTCCATGAGTCACAGGAGGGGCGAGGGCTGGATGGACGAACCGGACTGGCGGCGCTTCATCACCGCATACCACCAGGAGCACGCCGGCATCACCGAGCAACTGTTCTCCCTGGCCGACATCTCCCCCTACGCCTGGCTGGCCGAACCGCTGCGAGGCATCGAGGGCACGGTCCTCGACCTGGCCTGCGGTTCGGCACCCACCCGTCAGGAACTCCCGGACGCCGACTGGGTCGGGGTCGACCTTTCGGCAGAGGAACTCGCCGAGGCGGCCCGACGGGGGCGCGGGCCGCTGGTGCGGGCCGCAGCGGACGCGCTCCCCGCTGCCTCGGCGAGCGTCGGGGCGGTCTGCGCGGCCATGTGCCTGCCGGTGGTCACACCCCTGCCGCAGTCGTTGGGAGAGACCCGGCGTGTGTTGCGGCCTGGCGGGACGCTCGTGGCGCTGGTGCCCTCCCAGTCCGGGCTCTCCCCATCCGGCATGCTCGGCTGGGTCCGGGTGATGGCGGCCCTGCGCGCCGTACGCCAGCCGTGGCCCAACCCGCAGGCCCGCGACGGACTTCCCGCACTGCTGCGCACAGCGGGGTTCCGCGTCCGCCGCGACGAGCGACACGTCTTCACCCTCGCCATCGACTCGGCCGACGCGGCGGCCCTGCTGGCAGATGCCCTCTACCTGCCCGGCCTCACCACCCACCGGGCTCAGGCCGCCAAGCGCTCCCTCGCGAGATGGGCGACCCCGGGGCGGCGTCTGGAACTGCCACTGCGTCGCGTCGTGGCCGAACTTCCGATCGAACAGCAGTCACAGGAGACGACATGAACCGCCCGGCAGCCCGCTCCTCCGCAACCGAGCTCCCACCGCCCGTCACGGACGCGGACGAGGAGGGGCGGCGGCCGGGACGTGCGGCGTGGATACGGCTGGCCTTCCTCGTGGCTCTGCTCCTGACGCTCGGCTCCTGGGTGGCGCTGGGGGGCGGAGACCTGTTGCGGGAGGTGCGCCAGTGGGTTGACTCGCTCGGGATATGGGGGCCGGTCGTCTTCGCGGTCGTCTACGCCCTGGCTGTGACGGCTCTCCTGCCCGGCTCTGTGCTCACCGCCTCCGCCGGTGCGCTGTTCGGACTTGCGGTGGGGGCCGGCGCGGTGCTCGTGGGCGCGACGGCGGGGGCGGCCCTCTCCTTCGGACTGGCACGCTGGCTGGGGCGTCCGGTGGTCGCCCGGTACGCGGGCTCGGGGCGGCTGGCGCGGCTGGACGCCTTTCTGACGCGCCAGGGCTTCGTGGCAGTCCTGCTCGTGCGGCTGGTGCCGCTGTTTCCCTTCTCGGTGATCAACTACGGGGCCGGGGTGGCCGGTGTCCGTTTCTCCTCCTACGTCACAGCCACCGCCCTGGGCATCATCCCGGGCACCCTCGTCTACACCGGGCTCGGCGGATCTCTGGGCGACCCCGGCTCTCCCGGGCTGTGGATCGCGCTGGGCGCTCTGCTGGTGCTGAGCGCGGGCGGCTGGTGGGCGGGACGGGTGCTCCGCTCCCGCGGCGCAGGGGGTCAGCGCGCAGCTGCCGATAGCCGGTGACGACACGGTGGGCCGCGGTGACAGCGACCACCGCGGCCCGGACCCAGGCGATGGTGTGGGCGAAGCCGGGCAGCAGGCACCACAGCGTGTGCACGGCGATGGTCTCGGCGCCCTCGGCCAGGCCGCCCAGGAGGTTCAGCGACCGGCCTCCCGACCGGCGATCGACACCGCGGCGCCCGATGCGCTCGGCGATGGAGCAGAAGGCCAGGAAGACCGTGCCGTTGACGTAGTAGGCGAGCAGGACGAGCAGGAACGGGGGTGGTCGGCCGCCCCCGCCGACGGCGACGCCGACGACGAACGCTCCGTAGACGAGGAAGTCGGCACTGATGTCGAGGAAGCCACCCGCTCCACTGCGGTCCGCTGTGCCGCGGCGGCGGGCCGGCGGACCGCCCGGACCGTCGGCGATCCGGGACTCCGGTCAGCGGAACCGGCCGAGCTTTCCGTCGTGCTCTGACAAAGAGGGAATGGCGACGGCCGCGCAGCGGGTTTCCGTCGCGGCCCGGCGAAGAGCCGGCTGGCGCACGGCAGCTCACTCATCAGGGAGAGACATGGCGACGACCGACGTATCCACAGACCAGCAGGCAGCCGAGGCGTCCGTCGCGCAATCGGTCAGGGACTACTACGGCAGGGTCCTCGCCTCCTCCGCGGACCTGAAGACAACGGCCTGCTGCACGGACGTGGCACCACCACCCCATGTCGCCGCGGCGCTCGCCGAGGTCCACGACGAGGTCATGGAGCGCTTCTACGGCTGCGGCTCGCCCATCCCGCCCGCCCTGGAAGGAGCCACCGTGCTCGACCTGGGCTGTGGCAGCGGCCGGGACATCTACGTGCTCTCCCAACTGGTCGGCCCGACAGGCCGTGTGATCGGCGTCGACATGACCGAGGAGCAGCTCGCCGTGGCCCGCCGCCACCAGGACTGGCACGCCGAACGGTTCGGCCACGCCAACACCGACTTCCGGCACGGCTGCATCGAGGACCTGGCCGGGGCAGGAATCCCGGACGCCTCCGTGGACGTCGTGGTCTCCAACTGCGTGGTGAACCTCTCCCCGGACAAGCCGCGCGTCCTGTCCGAGATCTTCCGCGTCCTCAAACCCGGCGGTGAGCTGTACTTCTCCGACATCTTCTCCGACCGGCGCCTGCCCGCCTCACTGCTCGACGACCCGGTCCTGGTCGGCGAATGCCTCGCCGGCGCCCTGTACACGGAGGACTTCCGCCGTGCTCTGGAAAGCACCGGCTGCCCGGACGCCCGTACCTTGGCTGCCTCCCCGGTGACGATCAGTGACCCGGACATCGAGCGGAAGATCGGCTTCGCCGCCTTCACCTCCCGTACCGTCCGTGCTTTCAAACTTCCCCTGGAGGACCGCTGCGAGGACTACGGCCAGGTCGCCGTTTACCACGGCACCATCGCCGAGTACCCGCACGCCTTCGATCTCGACGACCATCACCGCTTCCAGACCGGCAAACCGGCGCTCGTCTGCGGCAACACCGCTGACATGCTTGCCGCCACCCGCTACGCCGCTCACTTCACCGTCACCGGTGACAAGAGCCGGCACTTCGGCCTGTTCCCCTGCGCCCCCGCGGAGGGAGCAGCCGCGCCGGGCCCGGGCGCCGCGCCCGGATGTTGCTGATCAGCCTGCCCGCGGGCCGGGACCGGCGGCCGTCAACCGCTGGGCCGGTTCCGGCCCGTCGGCGCGCTGAGGTCCTGCGCGAAGCGCCTCACACGGGCCGACGCGAGGGAAGGGGGCGTCCGCTGGGGACTGTGCCGGAGCGACGCCCTGATCAGTCGCAGAAGCTGCAGACTCCCACTGCAGGCCCAGCAGCAGGCGACGTGGGCGGCCACCTGCATACGGTGCGCACCGGTGAGCTCCCCGTCGGCGTACGCCTCCACCTCGCCGCGCAGCCGCACATGCCGGATCCTCTCCCGGCACTCGGCCCACACTCGCCCTGGCCCAGGAACACGCTGCCTTGTCATGCAGCGGAAACCCCTCCAGGCGTACGCGGCATTCCAGCTTGCGCTGGGCTCCTCGCCCGGCCCCTTCGGTCCACAACGGCATCGGAGTGGACCGAAGGACACAAGAAGAAGGAAGAAGATGGAATGCGGGTCCAGGTAGAAGGGGTTTCCGCCGTGTGGAAGACCAAGTGACAGCGCCACCGGATCCTGCGGACCCGCAGGGCCAGGCGTTCGCCGCCTATGTGCTGCCGGAGGTGGAGGTGCTGCTGCGGGTGGCGATGACGCTGACCGCGCAGCCGGCGGACGCCGAGGACCTCGTGCAGGACACCTTGCTGCGCGCCTACCGGGCCATCGACGGCTTCGACGGGAAACATCCGCGCGCGTGGCTGCTGACCATCATGCGGCGGGCGGAGATCAACCGGCACCGCCGTCGGCGTCCGCACCTCCTGGACGATCCGGACGCCGATCTGGACCGGCTCAGCTCCACGGGCCCGAGCGGATCGGCGGAAGAGATCGTGGTGGGTGAGGCGTTCGACGAGGTGGTGGCCGAGGCCCTGGGCGCGCTGCCGGACAAACACCGCCAGGTGGTGCAGTTGGTGGACATCGACGGCCTCACCTATGCAGAGGCCGCCCACCTGCTGGACGTGCCCGAGGGCACCGTGATGAGCCGGCTGCACCGGGCGCGCAAACGGATACGGGCGCGGCTGGCCACAGCAGGACTGGCACCGAAGCGAGGTGTGATGTGAACAAGCGTCCATGGTGGCGGCGTCCAGCGGCAGAGCGCCGAATGAACTGCCTGCAGGTCGCGCGAGTGCTGCAGTCCTACCTCGACGGCGAAACGAACGAGGTCACCGCGCGCCGGGTCGCCGCGCACCTGGAGGACTGCCGCCGCTGCGGCCTCGAAGCGTCCGTCTACCAAGAGATCCACGACGCTCTCGCGCGCCGGGCAGAGCCCGACAGCCGGGTGGTGGAGCGCTTGCACGCCTTCGGCGCTTCGCTCCTGAGCGATCCGCAGACCGGGGACGACGACGCCCAACACGGCACCACGCCCCCGGCAGGCGCCTAGCGCGATGACGCTGGACAGCCCCGCTCGACCTCGGCCGCATTGGCACGGGCATCGGTCAGCAGGGACAAGGCCCACGCCGGGGCCCTGCGCAGGACCTCGTTCTCCTGCTCCAGGAGCCGGATGCGCTTGCGGGCCTCGCGCAGTTCGGCCGACTCACTCGACACCTGCGCGGGCTTGGCGCCGCCCTCGTCGGTGTCGGCTCGGCGCAGCCACTTCGACAGCGTGATCGGGTGGACGCCGAAGTCGGCGGCGATCTGTTCCAGCGTGACGCCGGGCTCCCGGTTGCGCGCGACCCGCACGACGTCCTCCCGGAACTCCTTCGGATACGGCTTGGGCGCTGCAACATCCATCCAGGCCACCTCTCAGCAAGCCAGGTCAGGTGTCACCTATCCATGCAGCAGTCCCAAGGTCCCGGCGACGAAGGAGCTGGTCTACCAGCTGATTGCGGCGGAACGGGGTCGTGCGTGAGCACGCGTTCGCGCACTTGCAGAACTGGCATGTGCTGACCGGGCTCCGCCTCGCCGTGAGGTGGGCCACCCTGCTCGTCAGCGCCGTGCTGATTCTCGCTCAGCAGGAAAGTCTCCCGCTGACCGACGATCTTCGTGCCAGCTAACCACCACCGACCGTACGGGCACGGCATCACCTCCCACGCTACCCCCGTGACCTGCACGTTCAGGAAGTCAGTCGGATCCGGGGCTCCATGCGTTAGCCGCCCCTGACGGTGGTGTTGGGCCGATTGGCGTATGACGATGTATCACTATTTGATCCATTGTATGCAGAATGCTCGCAACGCACTGTCAGCGAACGTGGGCCGAGGTGCACCCGCGCGGGAAGGTGAGGGTTCTTCATGGCGAGCGGTCGCAAGGCGGAACGGACCGGGGCGGTGGCAGCGGGGTTGCGGCGCAAGGTGGTGTACGTGATTCCCGGTGTTCTGGTGGGGGCGGTTCTCTCCGGGGCGTCCGCTCTTCCCGCGTCAGCCTCTCTCCTCCCACCACTAGAAGGACAGGGGAGCAGTTGTGGCCGTCCGGCGTCGGCGCCGACGGCCCGTCAGACGGCATCGGTCGACGGGCGAGGGACACCCGCGGGGGAAGACATGCTGGGGACTGAGATCCGCTCTTCGCTGGACCTGGAGTGCCCGGGCGAGGTCGAGGGCGAGGTCGGGAGCGCGAGGGCCGGGGGCGACGTGGTAGCGCCCTCTGGCTCCCCGGCGGGAGCGATCGGGCGCGGTGAGCGGAGGGAGGGGCGGCCTGGGACATCGGGGGAGGGGCGTGGCAGAGGAGGCGGGAACACGCAGGAGGAGGCGGGCGATGGCCGGGATGGCAACCCGGGCTGGGAAGAGAACCCGACGACGGACGCGACCCGGCCGGTTCGGATTCCTGATGCGGCTGACCTGAAGGTCCTGTCGTCAGCGGGACGCCGGGCGGCTGGCCCCGCCCGGGCCAGCGCCGTTGCGCCCGGGGAATCCTTCGACTACCGGATCAAGGTGGTCAACCACGGACCCGCGCCGGCCAGGAACGCCACCGCTACCGACGAACTGCCACCGGCGTTGTCCTTCGTCGGCTCGAAGGACGGCTGTACCGCTGTAGGACAGCGGGTGACCTGTGGTCCGGTGGCGAGACTCGGCCCAGGAGAGACGACCTCGTGGGTCATCACCGTCCGGCTGGACCCTGCGTATACCGGCGACGGTTCGGACATCCTCAACCAGGCCACGGCCCTGTCGGAGACCTACGATCCGGACATGACCAACAACACCGGCCCGCACCCGGGTGCCGGTCCGCCCGGCGGGACGGTGGAGCGCCCGCGGGCCGATCTCGCAGTGACCAAGGAGTTCGTGGGTGCGGATCCGGTGGTTCCGGGGACGGTCTTCGCCTACACCCTCACCGCGCGGAACCACGGGCCGTCGCAGGCTGCCGGCATTTCGGTGACCGACGACCTTCCCGACGCGCTGTCCTTCGTGGACTCCCCGGACGGCTGCACGGGCGAGTCCGGTGCGTACGGCGGGACCGTCGTCTGTCCCGAGAGCGCGACCCTCGCCCCGGACCGGCGCGTGGCGTTCACGGTCCGCGTCAAGCTGCACCCGGACTACGTCGGTGACGGATCCGACCTGGTCAACCGGGCCCGAACCGGTGCCGGGACCGATGACCCGAACCCGTCCAACAACACCGTCGAGCTTGCCGGGCTTCCGGGCGAGGGCGGAGGTCCCGCCCGGGCGTCGGCGGACCTCGTGCTCGGGAAGCGGTACGAACTCGCGGACGGCGCCGATGCGGTTACGCCGGGCGAGACCTACGCCTACGTGATGACGATCCGGAACGAGGGCCCGTCCACCGCCCGGGACGTCGCCGTCACGGATCCGCTGCCCCGGGCCCTGTCGTTCGTCGGTTCGCCGGACGGCTGTACGGCGGAGGGGGGCACGGTCACCTGCGGTGGCTCGGACCGTCTCGCCCCGGGCGAGACAGCCGAGTACCGCTTCACGGTGGGGCTGGCCCGGGACTTCGACGGCGACTGTGCCGCGGTCGACAACACCGCCCGGGTGACCTCCGCGGTGCACGACCCCGATCCGGGGAACGACGTCGCGACCGTGGGGAAGGCGACGCCCAGCGCCGTCGGTGGCTGTGGTGTGCCCATCCGTCCGCTGCCCACTCCGTCGCCGTCACCCACGCCCGACCACGACCACATGCTCCCGGACACCGGGGGCGGGGTCCCCGGGTGGCTGCCGTGGACGTCAGGGCTGGCGCTCGCCGCAGGCACCGGACTGGTGCTTCACGTCCGTCGGCGGCGTCGGGCCTGAGCACCCGGACAGCCCGGACAGACCGTCGCACGACCGGTGCGGCTGCTCCACACCCCCTTCCCACGCATGCCCTGGCCGGCCGGCCAGGGCGGAGAGAACAGGAAGCGATCCCGATGGCAACAAGGAGATCCTGTAGGCCACTGCGCTGGCTGGCGGGTGTGATCGCGTGCGCGCTGCCGTTGTGGGGTGCCACTCCGGCTGCTGCTGTTGCTGCTGCGGCGCCGCAGCTTGAGGTGACCTCGACGCGTGCGGCCGGGCCGACGGCCGAGGGGCGTATGGTCCCGCCGGGCGGCCTGGTCACGTACACGCTCACGGTGACGAACAAGGGCCCGTCGGTGGCGAGGAACGTCACCGCGACCGACACGCTCCCCGCGAACATCACCTTCGATTCCTCGAAGGACGGCTGCACGGCCGTGGGCCAGAAGGTCAGCTGCGGCCCGGAGCCGGAGCTCGCGGTCGGCAAGACGAAGACCTGGACCTTCGTCGCCCGGCTCAGCCCCTCCTACGACGGCACCGGCGACGATCTCGGGAACGCGGCCACGACCGACTCGGACGCCACCGACCCCGACAAGGAGAACAACACCAACGACCCCGTCATCCCGCCCGGCCCCTTCGATCCCAAGGCCGACCTGGTCGCCACCAAATCGGTGGCGCAGACTGAGCCCGCGGTACCGGGCGAGGAGTTCGCTTACACGGTCACGGTCACCAACAAGGGACCCTCCGATGCCCGGAACGTCAAGGCCACCGACACGCTCCCGAGGCTCCTGAACTACGTGTCTTCCGCGGACGAGTGCACCGAGTCGCAGCAGAAGGTGACCTGTGGCCCGGACCCGGTGCTGGCCCCCGGCGCATCGGTGAGCTGGACGTTCAGAGTTCAGCTCGACCCGTCGTACACCGGGGACGGCAAGGACCTGCCCAACACGGCCACGGCGGGCTCCGACACTCCTGACCCGGACACCCGGAACAACACCTCGGACCAGGTCTACCCCCGGGTCGACACCCCCGAGGCGGATCTGAGGATCGACAAGACCACCGTCACCGACACTCCGGTGTCCCCTGGCGAGACCTTCCAGTACGCGGTGCGGGTCACCAACGACGGCCCCTCCCGCGCCGAGAGCGTCAGCGTCAGCGACACCCTGCCGACGCCGCTGTCCTTCGTCTCCCCCGCCGACGGCTGCACGGCCCTCGGCCAGCGGGTCAGCTGCGGCACCCTTCCCACCCTCGACTCAGGTGCGTCCAAGACCTGGATCTTCACCGTCAAGCTGGACTCCGGTTACACGGGCGACGGCTCGGACATCCAGAACATCGCGACCGTCACCTCCGAGACGGACGATCCCGACGAGACCAACAACACCAGTAAGCCCGCCGGGCCGCCCGGCGACAGGGTCAACCCTCCCACGGCGGACCTCAGCGTCACCAAGGAGCCGGTGGGCGACACCCCGCCCGTACCCGGCAAGGAGTTCCAGTACCACATCACCGTGTCCAACGACGGCCCGTCCGCGGACGCGCACAGCGTGACCCTCACCGACAGACTGCCCAAGGAACTGACCTACGTCTCCTCCACCCCGTCCGGCTGTACCTACGACGGCGACATCGTCCGCTGTGCCAGGAGCACACCGCTGAAGGTGGGCGAGAAGGCCGAGTACCTGCTGACGGTCAAGCTGGACCCCTCCTACACCGGCGACGGCACGGAGATCGTCAACAGCGCCACGGTCACCGCCGCGAACATCGACCCCAACGGCGACAACGACTCCAGCACCGCACCGCTGCCCAGCGGCAAGTCCGGCGACCCCAGCGCTGATCTGAAGGCCGGCAAGAAGCTCGGCAGCGACTCGCCGGTCTCGCCCGGCGAGACCTTCCCCTACGAAATCACGGTCACCAACCAGGGCCCGTCGGAGGCCAAGCAGGTCAAGGCGACCGACACCCTGACGGAGAACCTCTCCTTCGACCACTCGCCGAGCGGCTGCACTGCCGCAGGGAGGACCGTTACCTGCGGACCCGAGACCACACTCGGACCGGACGAGTCCAAGACGTGGATCGTCTGGGTGAAACTCGCACCCGACTACACCGGAAACGGTGACGACATCGTCAACACCGCCACCGTCTCCTCCGATACGGCCGACCCCGACAGCGGCAACGACTCCAGCACGGTCACCGGCGTACCAGGAAGCAAGGTCGACGAGGCCAAGGCCGACCTCGAAGTGGACAAGGAGGCCGCCGAGAACAAGGAAGGAACAGCAGTGTCCGGCACGTCCCGCACAGTCCGGTAGGAACTGACGGACAACGGCGGAACATCGACCGCTCATGCGACAGCCCCGGCCGGGAAACCGGCCGGGGCTCCCGGCGAGGAGACGGCTTCAACGTGGAGAACACCTCATCAGGAACACGACGGCACGGACGCACCGCGCGGTTCCCCCGCATCCTGGCGGCGCTGTGCACGGTGGCACTCACGGCCATCACCCTGGGCGCCGCCGCCCCCGGTCAGTCCCTCGCCCCAGGACCTCCGGGCCCACCCGTCTTCGCCGACAGCGCACAGGCCGAGCTCCGGATGGCGGACGCCACCTTTCCCGTGCACGAGCCGTTCGACAGCTCCAGCGGCATCGGCACCACCTCCGGCAACGCCACCTACGTCAAGGACGGCTGGCTCCGGCTGACCAGCACTTCGACCAGCCAAGCGGGCTCATGGAGGATGAACGACTCCTTCTCTTCCGGACTCGGCTTCCTGGCCGAGTTCAGCTATGCCTCCTGGGGCGGCCGGGCGTACAACGGCAAGCGCGGTGACGGGCTCGCCTTCTTCCTCGCGAACGGCACTGCTGCCAACGGCGTCGGTCAGTTCGGCGGGGCCCTGGGCTACTCCTGCTCGCGGAGCACCTCCAGCTGGCTCACCAACGCCTGCCGGGACAACGGACTGCCCGGCGCCTACCTCGGCCTCGGATTCGACGAGTTCGGCAACTTCTCCGACAAGCTGGTCGGCAACGGCGGACCGGGCACCGCGCCCAACCGGGTCGTGGTCCGCGGCGGCGGCAACGGCACCACCGGCTACCGGTACGCCACCTCAGCCGCCGGACCCGGCGGCACCGTCGAGACCGCGAGCCAGGGCGACTACCGCACCGTCCGCGTGCTCCTCCTCCCCACCGGCGACAAGGTGCTGCTCTCCGTCTGGTCCGACACCGGACCCGGCACCGCGACGCAGAAGCTGATCACGGACTTCGACGTCACGGCGATCACCGACCAGCCCTCGCTGCCTTCCACCCTCAGGATCGGCTTCTCGGCCTCCACCGGCGGGGCCACCAACAACCACGACATCGGCGACCTCAAGGTCAACGCCCCCGTCAACCTGTCGATCAGCAAGACCGGTGCGCCGACCTCGGTCCCGGCCGGATCCGGCAAGGTCACCTACACGGTCAAGGTCGGCAACGACGCCACCAACGGCGTCACCGGTGCCCGGGTCCGTGACGCTGTTCCCGGGCTGACGGGAGTGACCTGGACGTGCACGGCTGCCGCCGGCAGCAGCTGCGGCACCGCCACCGGCAGTGGCCCTCTGGACACCACAGTGAACCTGGCACGCAGTGGGTCCGCGACCTACACCGTCACCGGCACCGCCCCGCCCTCGCCGACCACCCTGACCAACACGGCGACGGTCACCGCCCCGGACGACCGGTTGGACCTCGATCCCGCCGACAACTCCGCCTCCACGACAACCACTGTTACGGAGGGACCCGCCGACATCGCGGCGGAGAAGCAGGCGGCGGGGGAGGGGCCGGTGGCCCCGGGAGAGACATTCCGCTACACCCTCACGGCCGTCAACAAGGGCCCCGCCGACGCCACCGATGTCTCCGTCGAGGACACCCTTCCGGCCAAGCTCATCTTCCTGGCGTCGCCCAACGGCTGCACTGCCCGCAGCGGGCAGACCATCACCTGCCCGAAGAGGAGCGCGCTCGCGGTGGGGCGGTCCACGAGCTGGACCATCGAGGTCCGGCTCGACCCCGGGTACGAGGGCAACGGCAGCGACGTACGAAACACCGTCACCGCCACCGCACGGCAGAGCGACCCCGTGCCCGGCAACAACACCAGCGCCGCCGTCGGCCCGCCCGGCGGCGTCACCGGGGCCAAAGCGGACCTGACGCTATTTAAGAAAGCCGAGGCCGGTAGCTGAGGCCGTCAGAGGCGGGAAGAACATCCAGCCGCGCTGATCTGTCCCAGGAGCCACCGTTCAACGCCCGTACCTGGTCGGGCAGCTTCACGTCGGCGGCCCGCCGGGCGGCCCGGTCCGCGACTGTCCGGCGCCAGTAGTGGTCAGGCCGCCTCGCGAGCGGCCGAGTCCACGATTGTCCGGCTCGACGCTGATCCCGCCGGGGCGGCTCCTTCTGAAGGATCCCTTTCCGCGCCGCGGCAGCGTGCTGATGAGTCCGACTGACGGTGGAGTCTACGTTGAGGTCCCAGGTGATGAGCTCCTCGACGTCGGCTTGAGCCTTGGAGAGATCTGCGAAGACCTGCGGCCAGGTGCCGTCCTCCTGCCAGCGGCGGCATTCGGGTGAACTCGTGGGTTCGGGACCTCGCCGTCGAAGCCCGGGCGCGAGGGGGTGCGAGGCTGGCCGCCATGTTCAGCCGTCGTACGTTCTTCAACGTCTCAGGAGTGGCACTGGCCGGTACGGCAGCGGCGACCGCCCGGCCCGCTGCCGCTGTGAACCGTTCCGCACGGACAGGGCCCGGACCTGACCACGCCCGCTCCGAGGCTGCCCTCAGCATGGCCCGCCGCGTGCTGCTCACGGACGACGAGCACACCGACCTGACCCTGCAGTACCTGAGACTCCTGACCGGAAGTGCCCGTCTGCCCGGTAAGGGCAGGAGGCGGGTGATCGTCGTGGGTGCCGGCGTCGCCGGACTGACCTGTGCCCGCCTGCTGACGGCAGCCGGTCACGATGTGCGAGTGCTGGAGGCCAACGGCAACCGGATCGGCGGACGGGTCAAGACCTTCCGGGGGAAGGTCTGGCAGGATCCGCGGTTGCGGGCCGAGGCGGGGGCCATGCGCATCCCCTCCACTCACGTCCTCACCCTCGCACTCGCGGACTCGCTCGGCGTGGCACGCAGGCCCTTCCACCAGGTGGACGTACCTCCTTCCCCGGACATCAGCCCGGGCACCAGCCGTGTCTCCTACCGCTCCTGGACCGGGGAACTGTTCAGCACCGGCAACAAGAAGCCCTATCAGGTCGGTCCGGGCCTGGGCAGCCGACTCCTGCACGTCAACGGCCAGACCGTGACCAAGGCGGAGTACCTGCGCGATCCACGGCCGGTCAACAAGAGCTTCGGATGGGACAGTGCGACACCGGCGTCGCAAGCGTGGGCCCAGGCGGTGGAGAAGACCCGCGCCTACACCCAGACGCGGAACGCGGACGGAACGTGGTCGGACATGCCCATCGTGGACCGGGTCGAAGGCATGGCCCGGCTCCTGGACGACCTCGACGACATGTCGCTGCACCAGTACCTCACCGACATCGCTGGATGGGGCACCGCCCAGATCCAGGCTGTGGGAACCCTGGAGAACCTCACCAGCCGACTCTCCTACGGGCTGCTGCACTCCGCCCTCGACGCGGTGGACATCAACCCTGCCGTGACGTACTTCGAGTTCACCGGCGGCACCGACACCCTCCCCCGTGCCCTGGCCCGCGGCCTGCGTATCGAAACGGGCCGGGTCCTGACCAGTGTCGCCTGGCACGAACGCGGGGTCACGGTCCACGCGGCGCCCGAGACCGGCCCGGAGGACGAAGCCCTCCACGGCGGCACTGGCGAACCGAGATATACCTACGATGCCGATGCCGTCGTCCTGGCCGTTCCCTTCGCCGCGCTACGGCACGTCACCTTTGACCCGATCCTGCCCTACGGCAAACGACGCGCCATCATCGAACTCCACCATGACACGGCCCACAAGGTCCTCATCGAGTTCACCCGCCGCTGGTGGGAATGGGACGAGGACACCTGGAAGGCAGAACTCGGCAGCGCCTACCGGCCCGCTCCGCACGGCCCGGCCGTCCCGGCCATCGGCGGAGGCTGCGTCTCCGACGAAGCCAGCCGGTTCGTCTACTTCCCCTCCCACCCCTCAGACCACGACTCCCCCGGCGGGGTCGTCCTAGCCGCGTACAACTGGGCCGGCGACGCACTGCGCTTCGACGCCCTGACCCCCCATGACCGGCACACCGAAGCCCTCGACCACCTCACGGCCCTCTACGGCGAACGCATCCGCAGATACGCCACCGACCGCTGCGTCTCCCAGTCCTGGCTGCGGAACCGCTGGGCCTTGGGCGAGGCTGTCATCGAAACACCGGGACAGCTCCTCAGCCTCGGACCGCACGTGTCCACACCCGTCGGCGGCACCCTCTACTTCGCCGGCGACCACTGCCAGCCGCGCTACCACGCCTGGATCGCGGGAGCCATCGCCTCGGGAACCGAAGCAGCACTCCAGGTCGCCCATGCTCAATGACACCGGCCAGAGGGGCGGTACCCCCCAGCCGCCGCATCAGCCGCACTGCACACCCGACAGCCCCACCGCCACGCCCTCAGCCACCCCGGCCACGCCGCTTCCCACATCCCCGGCACCACCGTCGCCCACCATCGCCCCCACACCGACCCCCTCGCTCTCACCCACCCCCACTCCCAAGCCCTTTCCCACACCCACCACGGCGACACCGCCCCCAGCAGCGACGACCGCGCCCGGCACGCCGCCTTCCCTGCCCGATCCCGAAGGCTCGACCGCGATCGTCCAGCCCTCGCTTCCAGCACCACAGGCACCACAGGACCCGGTAGCACCTTCCGCTGTACTCGCCGTGGCACTGCCACAACCCGCGACCATCCAGCGCGTGGAAACCGAACCTTCCACGACGGAGGTGCTGCGCGAAGACCCTCCCCTTCCCACGCAGAGCAGCGACGCGACAGCATCGCCCGTACCGACGACGGTGGCCCTGGCGCAGGTACAGACATCGGGGGAAGCGACCCCGATCGCAAGGATCGGCCCACCCGAGGATGAACCCACATCCGACCTCCTGGCCATCCTGGCCGTGCTTCTTCTGATCGTGATCATCATTCCCGCCGCCGCTGCGGCGGCATCATCCACGGGAAGCGGGAAGAAACGTTGACCCTGGCCCTGATGGCAGTCCCCGCCCTGACGGTTCTTTACAGCATCGGGCTTCTCGTCGCGATCGGCCGGCACCCCGACGACGACTCCACACCGCACGCCGCGCTGACCGCGATCCCGAACGTCCTGTCCGCGGTCTTCATTCTGCTGTCGAGCTTCGAAGTCGTCACCGGCTGGGCGAACCGCACCGCGACACACCCCATCAAGCCCCCGCCGATCGTGTTCGTCGTGGATGTCGTCGCGGCCGGGGCGCTGCTTGCCTACCCCGCGCTGGCCGGGCTCCCCAACACTCGCCGGCACAGGGTCCTGCTTGGCCTGTTCGCCCTGCCCGTCGGCGCGATCCTGAGCCTCGCCTGGCACCTCCAGCACTGAAGTTCCCCGCCGAGCGGTCGAGGGGACTCTCACTCCTCGGCCCTCACAGGTCCGTACGTGGCGATCTCTCGTCATACGGCTCTTGTCGTTCCGGTCACCAGACACGGGGGCGTGGTGGTCCAGACCCGGTGGGCGAAGAACCGGGGTCGTCGTACGACGGCCTGGTTCCACGCGGTCCGGGCCTTCTTCCTGCTCCGCAGCGTTATGGCTCACACTGCCGTGACCTGCACACCTACAAGATCACTCAGACTTGAAGCCGCCCTGCTATGGAGCGATGTGTGACGACCAGTCGCTTCTCGCTCTGACGACGGCCCGGATGGGCCAGGAGGACCGGGACGCCCTCTTTGCCCGCCTGCGTGGGGGCATCTCGCTCAGGAGGCGGGGGGAGCTTCTTCCGGGTGCACGTCGGGCCAGGTGAACGCGATCGAGCCCCAGGAGAAGCCGCCGCCGAAGGCGGTGGCCAGGGCCGGGGAGGACGGGGGTGCTGCGGTGCGCTTGGTCGCGTCCGCGAGGGCCAGGGGGATGGAGGCGACGGCTGTGTTCCCCACGTCTCGGATGTACTTGACCATGAGGGAGGCTGGCAGTTCGAGCCGTTCCGCCACGGCGTCCACGATGCGCTCATTGGCCTGGTGGGCGACCACCGCGTGTAGTTCCTCCGGTTTCCAGCGGGCCCGGCGTAGCACCTCGAGCGAGGACTCTGTCATCCGGCGTACGGCCTGGAGGTAGACGTGACGGCCGTTCATCGCCAGGTGGCGGGCAGCTCGGGGTGTGTCGTGGGGTGCGACGGGACAGCGCGATCCTCCCGCCTCGATGAGTACATGAGGCAGCCCGGCTCCGTCGCTGCCCAGATGCGTGGCGATGACGGCGCCCGGCTCGTCCGCTCTCCCTGCCGTCAGCAGGATGGCGCCGGCGCCATCGCCGAAGATGACGGCGGTGCCCCGGTCCAGTGGGTCCACGATCGTGGAGTAGGTGTCTGCGCCGATGACCAGGATGTCCCCGGCACCCGCACGGATCATCGCCGACGCGTAGGACACGGCGTAGACGAATCCCGCGCAGACAGCGTTCAGGTCGAAGGCGGCCGCGCCGTCGAGGCCGAGTCGGGTCGCCACGGCGGGTGCGGTGGAGGGCAGCCGGTGGTCCGGAGTGGAGGTGGCGACGATGACGGTGCCCGGCCGCACCATGCCGGCCGAACGCAGGGCGGCCGCACCTGCGGCGACGGCCAGGTCGCCGGTCGAAGTGCCGGGGGCCACTCGGCGCCGCGCCGCGATGCCGGTGCGGGAGCGGATCCATGCGTCGCCGGTGTCCAGAGTGCGGGAGAGTTCGGTGTTGTCGACAGATCGCGGTGGCAGGCAGGTGCCGATGCCTCGGATGACGGCGACCCGCTCATCCCGCTGTGAAGTCACGTGGCCCCTCCGCTCATCGTGCGGGCGGCCTGGGTCGCCCCTCCTGGTGCGGCCTGTGTGACCAGGACGGCGTCCAGCCGTGCGGAGTTCTGCCTGAGCGGCAGGACGCGCTGGTAGGCAGGGTCCTGATAACAGGCGTGGAAGGCTTCGGTGCTGGGGAATTCGAGGATGGCCACGGCCCCGTCCCAGCTCCCCTCGATCACTGCGTCGGGCAGGCCCACCGCCAGGTGGCGGGCACCGTGGGCCTTCAGGACGGTGTCCAGGGTGGTGAAGTACTCCATCCAGTCCTCGGTGGGCTTCAGTTCGTGGGCGTGGACGACGATATAGACAGTCACTGGTTGCCTCCGTGTGCCCCGGTCACGGCCGGGGACGGTTGTAGGGGGACAGGACGCGGCGACCCGCGTCGGGCGGGGCCGGTCATCGGGGGGATGCGCGGAACGACCCTGGGGTCACCGCGTCTTCACGGCGTCCGGACCGGGCGCCGAGGAGTCGGAGTAGCCGCGGACGTAGCGCGAGCGGACCCGGGCGGACACGGCGGGCAGATGGCGTTCCAGGGACCAGGCCACCCGGTCTCGGAAGGAGGCAACGACGACCGCACGGTCGCGGTCGACGGCCCGCAGCACTCGGCGGGCCAAGGAGTCCGCGGTGACGATTCCCAGACCGAGACGGCTGATCTGTTCCTTCGCGTGGCCATTCATCCACGTGGCCGGCAGTGCGTCGTTCACCCGCTCCAGCATCGGAGTTTCCACCAGACTGGGGCAGACGGCGGTGGCTCGCACGCCGTGCCGCGCGCCCTCGGCGCGCAGCACCATCGTCAGGGAGGTGACACCGGCCTTGGCGACGGTGTAGGGCCCCATGAGCGGAGCATGGATGATGCCTGCCAGGGAGGAGATGTTGATGATGTGGCCTCGGCCCTGGGCCGCCATCAGCGGGTAGGCGGCCAGCACTCCATGGACCGCGCCGCACAGGTTGGTCTCGATCGATCGCTGCCAGTGCGCCAGACCCAGTTCGGCGACCGATCCCGCGACGGCGACGCCTGCGTTGTTCACCAGGAGGTCCAGCGAGCCGTATTCGCGCTGGACGCGGGTGCACACGTCGTGGAACGCTTCTGGGTCCCGTACGTCCAGGACGGCGTGGGAGGCCCGGGGGGAGACGCCGCGCAGTTCCTTGACGGCCGTGAGCAGACGCTGTTCGTTGCGGCCTGCGATCACTATGGTGACGCCGTCGCGGGCCAGGAGCCGACGTGCCAGGGCGAGGCCGATGCCGGAGCCGCCCCCGGTGACCAAGGCAACGGTGGCAGGGTGACCGTCGGTGAAACGGGACATGACGGGTAATCCTCTCGTTCAGACCGGTCGGTACAGGACGCAGGACTCCGATGGGCCGGAGCCCGCCGAAAGGAAGAGCAGGGGCCTGTCCGAATGGACCCGTCCGGCCGCGAGAGCTTGGCTGTAGGCGAGCATCGGCGCAGCTGTGTGCGGGAGTCCGCGCATGGGGTCGGGCTCGCGTACCTGATGCGGAGAGATACCAAGACGGCGGGTGACCTTGTGCGCGACACCGCGGACGGGGGTGTTGAGGAGCAGTGTGAGCCGGGCCGGGTCGAGTTGGTGTTCCTCAGTGACGGCGCGGGCCAGAGCAGAGGAGCGCGCGGCCGTACGGTCGGCGGCGTCAGGGGCTAGGAGGATACGGGTGGTGGAGTTGTGGATGTCGCCGTACGACTCCAGCGGTGAGGCTTGCTTCGGTTCGTAGCGGGTGTGTACCGGCCCGAATCCGATGCCTGGGTCGGCGGCGGTGAGGAGGAAGGCTCCGGCCGCCGAGGTGAACGGGGTGGGTGGGCCGTCGACCGGGAAGCCGTCGGCTGCCACGATCAGAGCTGTTCGCGCGCTGCCCGTGAGGAAGAAGGACCGTACGGTCGCCACGGCTTCCAGTACCGAACAGGAGCCGCTGAGGAGATCGAAGGAGAGGGTAGGGGAGGCGGGGGGCTCGTCGGGGTCGTGCACCAGGCCGAGCGCGAGTCCGTGCTGGACGAGTGCGGCGGTGGCGGGTTCGATCAGGTTGTCGTCGCGGTAGATGCCTGCGAAGACGAGAAGGTCCACGTTCCGGCCCGGTTCCGGCTGCCGGTGCAGTACCTGTCGGGCCACGTGGACGGCCTGGGAGACGACTCCGTCGCCGAGTCCGTAGCGGAAGGCGGTGGCCGTGATCAGTGTCATCACACCACCGCCCGGGGCGAGAGTGTCACGGTGGCGATGCCGCTGACGACGCCGGATGCCTTGGAGACGAGCAGGAAGCGCTCGGGCTGTTCGGGGCGCCGGGTGGTGAAGTGATCGTGCAGGGCCACGAACAGCGAGGTGCTGGCTGTGTTGCCGTACCTGCCGACCACACTGACGGCCGGTGGCATGGGCCCGAGGCTTCGCTGCCCGCTGCGCCGGATGCGGTGGACGAAGTGGGTACTGACCTGATGGGGGATCAGGTAGTCGCACTGGCTCGGTGTCGGGTCGGTGAACGACTCCGGACGCGCGGCGTGCAGGGCGGTCCACTGTCGGACGGCTCGGGTGTCGTGGAGCCGGGCGGTGTCGGTGAGCATGACCAGGCCGGGACGCACGGGCGAGGGCATCGCCTTGCAGTGGTGAGCGAACTCTGCGCTGGTCATCATCTCGATGCCGTGAATGCGGTCCGGGCACGTGTTCTGTGCGGCGTCCACGATGACGCAGGCGGCGGCATCTCCTGTTGTGAGGGAAGCGAGCTGTGGGTGGCGTGGCCCGTCCACGTCGTGCAGGGCTCGGTGGGCCAGGATGCTGCATGGCTCCCCGCTGACCACCATGCCCCTGCGGATCCGCCCCGACCGGATCATCCGGTCCAGGACCAGGATCCCGGTGAGCATGCCGGCGCAGGCGTTGATCAGGTCGAACTGGACGGACGGACGGGCGCCGAGCGCACGTGCCGTCTCGGCCGCCAGGGAAGGCTCCCATGCGAGTCGGCCAGGCTCCCGCAGTCGGATGACCGGCGTGCACACAACGGCGTCCAGGTCGCCGACGGAGTAGCGGGAGCGTTCCAGGCATCGGCGGGCGGCCTCGGCCGCCATGGTGACACTGTCCTCGTGCACGCCGCACACGCGCCGCTCGGAAACGCCTGAGAACCGGCCGAGCCCCAAGGAAAGCCGATGAGTCATCTCGGCGTCCAGCTCTGCGCTGGTCACCCGCTTCTCAGGCAGGTACACCCCGAGGGATTCGATGCGGGAGTGGAGCACCGCCCCCTTGGGGGTGTCAGCGGCAGGACTCTCTGATGTTTCTCTCGGTCCCGTAACACGGCCGACCATCGTGGGGTCGTCGGGCTCTCTCTCAGGGAGGAGCGGGTCATTCATGACCGCTCCCCGACCTGTCGGGCCCCACCGCACGCAACACGAGGGCGACGTTGTGCCCGCCGAACCCGGAGGCGTTGCTCAGCGCCATCGCGCCCGGCACACCGTCGAGGGGCCGCGGGGCGTCACGTACCAGGTCGAGGCCCAGGTCTTCGGGCTCGTCCAGGTTGACGATGGGCGGCACCAGACGCCGGCTGAGCGAGAGCGCGGCGAGCGCGGTCTGGGCCACCCCCGCCGCACCCAGCATGTGCCCCAGTCCGGACTTGACGGCGCAGACCGGAATCCGGTCTGCGAACGGCCCGAACACCTGGCGCAGGGCCGCAGCCTCGGCCGCGTCACCGCGCCAGGTTCCGGTCGCGTGGGCGCTGACCATGGCAACCGCCTCCGGGACCGTGCCGGCGTCGTCGAGGGCAGCACCGACGGCTGCCGCGATCCCCCGGCCGTCCGGTGGTGGCTGGACGAGGTCGTAGGCGTCGGAGGTACGGCCCACCCCGGCGATCTCGCAGTAGGGCACGGCACCACGGGCCCATGCGGTAGAGCGCCGCTCCAGCACGACCGCGGCGGCGCCCTCGGCGAGCAGGAAGCCGCGGCGGCGGCGGTCGAAGGGGCGCGACACTTCGGAGGGGTTCCCGTCGGAGTCCGGTGCCAGGGCGAGGGCCGCACCAAAGCCGGCTATGACCAGCGGGACCAGCGCGGCGTCGGTTCCGACGGCCAGTACCGCACGTGCCTGACCGCACCGGAGCAAGGCCACACCGGCGGCCACGGCCTCCGCCCCGGCGGCGCACGCACTCACCAGAGTGTGCACACCGCCCCGCACTCCGAGATCGAGGCCGATCCGTACGGCCGCGCTGTCGGCGATCATCGCCGGAATGGTGAACGGGGACACCTTCCGCGTGGTCTTCTCCCGCAGCTCGTCGTGCATCGCAAGGGTGCGTTCCACCGCGCCGAGGGCCGTTCCCACCACCACTGCGGTCTCGGCCGGGTCCAGCCGGTCACCGAAAGCTGGAACGGGACGTGGCAGCCTGGCGTCCGCCCATGCCTCACGCGCCGCCACAAGGGCCAACTGCCCCGAGCGGTCGAGCCGCCGCAGACCGCGCCCGTCGAGTACGGACAGCGGCTCGACCGCCACGGGGGCGCCGATGCCCGCAGGCCGCGCCGCGCCCCGGGCATTCGGCAGCCAGCGTCCCGCCGAGCAGCCCTCAGCCACCGCCTTCCAGGTCGAGGGCGTGTCACCCCCCAGGGGGGTCGTCATCCCCACACCGGTGATCACCACCGCGTCCCCGCGCCAGTCCACCAATTCACCTACCTCTCCTTCACTGCCGCCGCCACCGTCGACCGTCAACGGACAACTTCCACAAGGGCCACGAGATCCGTGACTGTGCGGATCCGCTCCGCCTCCTCGTCAGGTACGACGCACCCGTAGCGGTCCTCCACGACGGCCAGAAGCTCGACCATGCTGAGCGAGTCCAGATCCAGGTCGTCCCGCAGATCCGCGTGCGGCAGGACACTCCCCACCGGGATCTCCGCGAGCCTCGCCACCTCGGCGGCGATGGCAGCGAACACAGGGCTGGGAGCTGCCGTATTTCCCATCATCAGATTCCCTCCTCGGGTCTTTTGTGTGCTTCACCGCACGCAGTTCAGGACAACAGAGGCCCTTGGATCCTGTACAGGACGAATACGCCGGCTGATGTTGAAAACCTGACGGTGTTGAAATGTTCTAAGTAACCCGTACGGGTGACCCCGAAATCGAACTACCGTGCGTTCAGGGGGGAAGTCGCTCAGCCTGCAGAGTCTCGGCTGTCTTTCGTGCACCAAAGGCACTCGAACGGGAAATGGTTGAAGCGGTGCATCTTCCTCTCGCCATGGGGAACCAGCCTGGGTGGCATGAACGAGCAGGACCGGAAGGAGGGTGGGTGATGATCTCTGGGCGAACAGGGCGCCCTGGTGCGATCCTTGCGGAGAATCACCCCGAGAGAATGAACACCAACATCAAGCTCCGTGCACTCCTCGACGAAACACACTGGACGAGCCAGCAGTTGGCGAACGCGGTAAACGAGGAGGGAGGCCGCAGAGGTATCACTCTGCGCTACGATCGAACATCCGTTGCCCACTGGCTGACCGGGACCATGCCCCGGACACCCGCACCGGAACTCATCGCGGCGGTGCTCTCCCAACGCCTTGGCAGAACCCTGGAGGTCGCCGATGCCGGACTCCACCCACCCGCTCCACCCCCCCACAGCGACATGACGGATCTGTTCACACTCCTCGCGCAAGCAGGTAAACGCCCGACCGCACAGCATGGATCGCTCGTCTTCCGCCCCCAGGGCATGTTTGAGCCGGCCGGCCCCCCAGTTCCGTCCCAGGGCTCCAGGGCATCAAGGAGGGTCGGCCGGAAGGAGGTGGACTCTGCACGGCAACTCCTCGTACTCTTCTCCAAAGGAGACCTCACCTTCGGCGGTGGCCATGCCCGGCAGGCACTCCAGAGCTACCTCGCCTGGACGGTCGCCCCATGGTTACGAAGCCCTGCCGGCCCCACAGCGCGGCGTGAGCTGCTGGTCGTGGCCGCCCAGTTGAGCTATCTCAGTGCTTTCATGAACATGGACTGTGCCCGGCCCGGCCAGGCGCGGCATTACTACCTGATTGCTCTGCGCCTGGCCTACGAGGCGAACGATCCCGAGATGTCCGCCACGGCATTACGCGGGCTGAGCATTCTCACCCTGTCCTTGGGAAACCGGACCGAGTCCAGGGAGCTCGCGCAAAGCGCCCTCGAGATCGCGGGCAGTTGCGTCCCTCCTCACACCGGCGCATCCCTGTTCAGTCAGCTCGCCGTCACCTACGGCGCCTGCGGCGACCACAGAAGCGGCCGGGCGGCGCTGGCCCGAGCCGAGCACCTGATGCACGGTGCCACTGATATGTCCCCCGCAGTCGGTGGCTTCCACCTTGCGGCACTCGCTTACCAGCGAGCCCAGTTGTTTCGGGCGGCCAAGGACCACCCCAACACGCTGGCCTCTCTGGACGATGCTCTGAGCCAGCGCGCGGCGGGCGAACAGCGGGCCAGGGCCCTGACCCTGGCGCAAATAGCCTCCACACGGTTGGACGGTCAGCAGTTCGACCAGGCCTACGCGACCTGGCACCTGTTCCTCGATACGATCCCGCCCGTGAACAGCGCCCGGATCACCGCCGCGCTGCGCCAGGCCATCGCCCAGTCCCGCGCCTTCCACCGTCACCCCGCCGCTGCGACACTCCTCCACCGTGCCGCTCTCGTCCTCAGTCAACGCGCACGGCCCATAGAGCAATGAATGACTGTGTCAGGGGATCTTGAAGGGTCTCGGTGGACAACCGGTGGACACCTGAATCGCCAGGGCCGGACCGCGGCCCGCTGCACCGTCGAACGTCTCATGCGCGAGCTCGGCATTTCCGGCGCAGTCCGCGGCAAGAGAGTGATCACCACGATCCCGGACCCCTCCGCGCCAAGGGCGCCGGACCTGGTCGACCGCGACTTCGTCGCCAGCGCGCCGAACCGCTGCTGGGTCGCCGACTTCACCCATGTCGCCACCTTCTCCGGCGTGGTCTACGTCGCCTTCGTCGTGGACACCTTCTCCCGCCGAATCGTCGGCTGGTCCGCCTCGACCACGAAGCAGCCCCGGCTCGTCCTGGACGCCCTGGACATGGGACTGTGGCAACGCGACCGCGACCAACAGCCGTCCCTTCTACGCGAGTTGGTACATCACTCGGACGCAGGGTCGCAATATACGTCCTTCATGCTGGCCGAGCATATGGAGAAGGCCGGCATCGGCGCCTCGATCGGATCGGTCGGCGACGCGTACGACAACGCGCTGATGGAGTCCACGATCGGCGTCTTCAGAGCCGAGGTGATCAAGCCGCAGGAGCCCTGGCGATCCTCGCCCAGGTCGAGCTGGCCACCGCCGAATGGACCGACTGGTACAACCACACCCGACTCCACGGTGAGATAGGGCACCTTCCGCCCGCCGAGTACGAAGCCAACCACTACCTGAGCAGCACGAAAGCCCAGGTCACAACCAACATCTGAGATCTCTACCGAACCCGGGACGGTTCACAGCGCGGATGGATTCGGTGAGCGGGTTTTTCTAGCCTGGTGTCCGGGCGGCAGACTGGGGTCAGGTCTGGCTCTGTCCCGCCGGTTCCGTCCCGTCGTACGAGGAAGCCGCTGACGCCCGTGAGTGACGATTCCCTGGCCCTGCCCTCGGTTGTGCCGGCAGCCTCTGTGCCCCTTGGCTCCGCCAGTCCGGGCCCGACGCCCCCGGAGGACGGAGACGAGGATGCTTTCGGGATCGATGCCTTCACCCTCGACGACCGGCTGCGGCTCTTCCACTTCGCGGCCGCCGAGAAGCGTCACGAGTACCTGTGGCTGCTGCGGGCCTTCGAGAGAGGCCGGGCCAACTACCAGGTGCTGCTGCACGCTTCCGACGCCGCCGCCCTGGTGGGCAGGCTCGTCGCGGACCGTCCAGGGGCGGCCGTGGGTGACGTACAGCCGCTGCTGGACGCGCTCGCCGAGTGGCGGGTCCTGGACCGCAGCTACGACGGGACGCGGGCGGCGAACCTGGCGGAGTACCGCAACCGGCACTACGTGTACCAGTTCACCCAGGCCGGATACCGGGCCTACCGGGCGGTGGAGGACGTGCTCGGCGCCGCCTTGGAGGACGCGCAGCTCTCCCGGCTCGTCTTCCCCGACATCCTCGCCGACCTGGCCGCCCTCGCCGAGGCGAACGCCGCGGGCGACGCCGAGGAGGTCTACCGGAAGCTGGGCCGCCTGGACTCCGTGCTGAACGAGATGGCACAGCGGGCCGCCCGCTTCTATCTGATGCTCGGCGACCTGGCGCGGACCAACGACACCCGGCCCGAGGTGTTCCTCGCGCACAAGGACGCGCTGCTCGCGCACATGCGGGAGTTCACCGCCGAACTCGGGCGTTACGCCCCGCTGCTCGCCGAGGCGGTGGAGAAGGCCGCGGCCAGCGGCGTGGACCGGATGGTCGAGTACGCCGCGGAGGCCGACGAGCGGCTCTTCCGGACCCCGGCCGCCCGTCTGGAGGACTGGCGGCAGCGGTGGGGCGGCATCGTGCACTGGTTCGGGGAGCGTGAGCACAGCGAGGCGGAGCGGTTGCAGGACGCCACGGTCACGGCGATCCGCTCGGTCCTCGCGCTGCTGCGGCGGGTCACCGAAGCACGGCGGGGCGGAGTCAGCCGGGAGAGCCAGCTGCGCCACCTCGCCCAGTGGTTCACCTCATGTGTCAGCGACGACGACGCGCATGCCCTGTTCCAGGCGGTGTTCGGGCTCGGTGCGCCCCGGCACATCGCCGTCCCCTATCCGGACCCCGAACTGATTTCCGGGCGTACCTCGTGGTGGGAGGCCGAGCCGGTGGAGCTGGCCCGCACGCTGGTGCAGTCCGGCCGTACTCCTGCCCTCAAGGGGCCGGGACGGATCGAACGCAACGACGCCGAGCGGGCCCGGCTGCGGGCCGCGCAGATCAAGGAGCAGGCCGAGCGCCGGGGGGCGGCTGTCGCGCTGGCCCGCGACGGCGCGTACGGCAGGGTCCTGGACGAGGCCGAGACCCGCGCCCTGCTCTCCCTCATGGACGTGGCTCTGGCCGCACGAGTGCCGGTCACCCGGGGGGTCGCGGGGCCGACGGCCTCGGGCTCGGCGCACGGGGTGCGGCTCACCCTCGTCCCGGCGGGGCCCGGCGAGGCGTTCACCACGGTGCGCACCGTGCGTGGCGACCTGCACCTGGAGGGACTGCGCCTGGAGGTCACCGGATGAGCACCCGCGTCGCCGAGAACGTATCGGCCCTGGAACTGGCCGATTACCAGAAGGCCGTACGTCTCGTACTGCGGCATCCGCTGATCACGTCCGTGTACCCGGACGGAGCCGCGCTGGCGACCGTGCGGCGCTGGGCCGAGCAGTTGCGTACCGACCTGATGGAGGTGCTCGGCTACCGGCTGATCACCACCGCCGACACCGCCCGCCTCCAGCGTGCCCAGGACCAACTGGACCCCACCCGGCCCGCGCTCAGCCGGTCCGGTCGCCCCTTCGACCGGCGCCGCTACGCCTACCTCGCCCTCAGCCTGGCCGTGCTGGGCCGCCACGGCGCGCAGGTCGCGCTCGGCGAACTCGCCGACGCCGTCGCCGCCGACGCCGCCCGCATCGACGGGCTCGGCCTGGACACCGGCCGCAAGCACGACCGGGACGCCTTCGTCGACGCCGTCAGCTGGCTCACCGAACGCGGCGCGCTGCGCCTGGCCGACGGCTCGGCCGCCTCCTGGGCCGCTGATCCGGAGCGGGCCGAGGCGCTGTACGACATCGACCGGGAGGTGCTCACCGCCGTCCACCAGCCCACCCGCGTCCTCCAGCACGTCACGTCGGTGACCGCCCTGCTGGACTCGGCGGGCGCGCGGAGCCTGTCCGAGGGGCGACGGGCCCAGCGGCTCTCCGCTTCCCGGCGGGCGAGGCGCCTGGTCCTGGAGCACCCGGTCGCCTACTACGCCGACGCCGACCCCGAGCTGACCGGCCAGCTGCGTGCCCCCGCACTGGCCGAGGACCTCACCCGCCTCACCGGCCTCACCATCGAGCGGCGTGCGGAAGGTGTCGCCCTGGTGGACACCTCGGGACGCCTCTCCGATACACGGTTCCCCGGCGGCGGCACCGTCGCGCAGGCCGCCCTGCTGCTCGGCGCGCGGATCAGCGAGGCCGCGGCGCGCACCGGGCGGCACGCGCCCGAGCTGCTGCCCGTGCCGAGTGCCGCCGAGCGCCTCGCGGACCGGGCCGGCCGCATCGACCTCGCTCTCCCCGCGCAGGGTGTGTTCGAACAGGCCACGGCGGACCGGGAGGATACGGAGGAAGCGGAGGGGGAGAACGCGGCGCCGGCCGCCCCGGAATTCCGCTACCCCTTCGTCACCACCTCCTGGCTGCGCGCACGGACCAAGGAGATCACCGAGCGGTACGGTGCCGGGTTCGCCGCCGACCTGCGCGGCGACCCCGACCGGCTCCTCGACCAGGCAGTGGACCTGCTGGCCGCCATGTCGCTCGTCGTGAGGGTGGCGGGCGGGGTTCTCGCGCTGCCGCTGCTGGCCCGCTACCGCGGAGTGACGGCTGAGGTGAAGGCACGCCCCCGCGTTCGCGCCACCCCCAGCCCCCCGAGCACCGGCAGCCCCGAAGCAGCGGCCCCCGACGCCCTGTTCCCCGCAGACGACGTGAAGGACCCCGCCCAGTGAGCACCCCTCCCACCGACCTCCAGCCCCGGTTCGTGCCCACCCGCGCCGGGATCGTCAACCTGTGGGACTACCGCGACGAGGAGTTCTCCTTCGCCGGCGGCTGGCTGGTGCTGCGCGGTCCCAACGGATCCGGCAAGACCAAGGCCCTCGAAGTGCTCTTCCCGTTCGTCCTCGACGGGCGGATCGACCCCAAGCGGCTCAACCCGTTCGCCGCCGAGGACCGCACCATGAAGTCCAACCTGCTCTTTCGCGGGCAGGAGGGCGCGCTCGGCTACGTATGGATCGAGTTCACCCACCGCACCACGGGGCAGGCCGTCACCTGCGGCATCGGCCTGCACGCCCAGAAGCACCGGGACACCCCCGCCCGCTGGCACTTCGTCGCCGACGGCCGCGTCGGCGAGGACTTCTCCCTGCTCACCGACGACGACCGGCCGCTGACGAAGAAGCAGCTGGCAGCCGAACTCGCCCCGCTGAGCGCCGAGGTGATCGTCTCGGCCACGGACTACCGCACCGCCGTCGACCAGCGCCTGTTCGGCCTCGGCCGGGAGCGCTACGAACAGCTGCTCACCCTCATCCTCACGCTGCGCCGACCCCAGCTCGCCAAGAACCTCGACCCGGCCAAGCTTTCCGACACGCTCACCGAGGGCTTGCGCCCGCTGGACGAGGACCTGATCGGTGAGGCCGCCCGCTCCTTCGACGACATGGAGTCCGTGCAGCGCACCCTGGAGGGCCTGGTCGCCGCCGACGAGGCCACCCGGTCCTTCCTCGCGGCATACTCGACGTACCTGCGGGTCAACGCCCGCGTCGCAGCCGACAGGCTCAGCGCGCGGCGGGCCGAGAGCGGCGAGCGTGAACGCGCCCATGCCACGTCGGAAGCGGATCTCGACCAGGCCCGAGAGCAGCGCGAGGCGGCCGGAGCGCGGGCCGACGAGGCCGACGCCGCGCTCGCCGCGCTGCGCGCCCGCCTGGAGCAGCTGCGCTCCTCGGCCGCCTATCAGGCCGTCGAGCAACTCGCCGATCTGGAACGCCTGGTGCGCACCTGCGAACAGACCGCCCGGCAGGCTGCCGCCGAGCGCGAACGCCGCACCGCCGCCAC
>NZ_NEUE01000172.1 GCF_002910905.1 Streptomyces sp. SM11
GGACCGAGAACATCACCGTGTCCTGGCACTACATCGCGCGCATCTGGCGGGAGGAGAGCCTGAAGCCGCACCGGTCCGGCACTTTCAAGGTTTCCAAAGACCCCGCGTTCGCGGAGAAGGTGGCCGATGTGATCGGCCTGTATCTGGCCCCGCCGGGCGGCGCGGTGGTCCTCTCGATCGACGAGAAGACGCAGATCCAGGCGCTGGACCGGACCCAGCCGGTACTGCCGGTCGCCTTCGCGGCGAGCGAGAAGCGCACCGCCGGCTACGTCCGGCACGGCACCACGAACCTGTTCGCCGCCCTGAACGTGAGCACCGGCGAGGTGCTCGGCGAGTGCAAGCCGACCCGGAACGGCAAAGACTTCCTGGCCTTCCTGAAGAAGGCGGTGAAACCGCACGCCGGGAAGGACATCCATGTCGTCCTGGACAACCTCTCGACGCACACCACCCCGGAGGTCAAGGAATGGCTGTCGAAGAACCCACACGTCCACTTCCATTTCACTCCCGTCGGCTCCTCGTGGCTGAACCAGATCGAGATCTGGTTCGGAATCCTGACCCGGCAGTCCATACGCCGCGGCACCTTCTCCAGCGTCAACGTCCTGGTCAAACAGATCCGCGACTACATCAACTCCTGGAACACAACGGCCAAACCGTTCACCTGGACCGCGACCGCCGGCGAGGTCCTCGCGAAGGTCCGACTCGTCGCGACCAACGTGAAGAAACTCGTCAATAACAACTCGAACTGACATGAACGGGATCACGAGACACTAGCCGACGCCTTCTACGAAGCGGCAGTTGATCAGCAGGTGGAATCAACCTGAGTAAACGCCGAGGTCAGACGTCCTTGATCTGTACGCGGTCGCCGCACAGTTTCGACCAGTCGTCACGGTCCGAGGTCAGTACGAGGACGGGGGCCGGGGAGCGGAGCGCCATCGCGGCGACGAGGGCGTCGATGGCGTACTTGTGGCCGTGCAGGCCGCTGGCGTCGCTCAGCAGCTGCACCGCGGTGAGACTGTCCGCCTGGGTAGCGTCCTGGACTTGAAGGCGGGAGAGAAGCCAGCGCAGTCGGGCGGCGTCCGTCTTCCCGTAGACGGCCTCCACCACCGTCAGGGCCGACACGAGGACGGGCACGCCCACGCGACGAGCGGCCTCGATTCGGGTCACCATCTGACGGTCGTTGCGCAGGAGCAGCGACAGTGCCTGGGAGTCCAGGACTAGGGTCCTGGCCGCGGGCTCCTTCATGCGGCGCTGTCGTTCGACGCGTAGGGCGCCGGTGCGTCACCGAACAGTTCGCTCTGCGCGGCCTGGACTTCGGCTTCGCTAAGCGGCTCGTGCTCGGCTTCGTAGGCGGCCACGATCTCGGCGAGGCCGTCCATCGCGAGCTGATGACGGACCGCTGCCGTCACATACGCGGACACGCCGCGCTTGCCGGTACGTGTGCGCAGAGCACCGAGGAGTTCCGCGGGCATCGAGACCGAGATGTTCTCCGTGCCGCCGGGGCGGGGTGGCTTCATGGCTGCAAGTCTAGTACAGAAATTATTACAGCGCTTGGTGTGCTGCGCGGCCTGTATCCCGGCGGCGTTGATGCGTAGTCTTGGTGCTTCTGGATCTTTTGTGCTTTGCAGTGAATCCCGTGCTGGGATGTGCCCGCATAACCGCAGGTCGGGGCGGTTGTGGTGGAGTTCCGCTTCAACGTCTGATCGCATGTATGGAGGTGGCTTGACCTGCGGGGACGCGGGTCAAGCCGTCGTGCTGTCCGCGGCAGTCCACAGAACGGTTCGACCTGGCCCGGCTGCGTCGTGCATTCGGACCGCGGCAGCGGCCCGGAGTCAACCGGCCGCCGCAACACCGGGTTCTGGTTGATGGTAGTTGCTCGTTCGGTCGCCTCGCCGTTCGCGTGGCGCGCGACGCTCATGGGCGCCATGGCTGCGGTCTGACCCCATCTCTCACCAGCCGTGCCGCCGTTGAGGCGCAGGCTGCCGCCCCTGCCTTTCTTGTGGGCTCGTCCTCTTCGTCGTTCCGGTGAAGGATCGTCGTCGAGTTGTCGATGGATGCTGACGCATTGACGTAATGTTTGCGTCAATCTATGGTGGGGCATGCTCTTCCCCACGCCCGCTCTCACCGCCGAGGATCAGCGCGTTCTCGGTGAGATCGAAGATCTTCGTCGCTCGTTGCGCCTCCAGGTCCGGTCCACTCCGGCGAAGTGGACCGAAGGGCTGCGCAAGTTCTTGACTGCGGATGCGGTGGCGGCCTCCAACTCGATCGAGGGTTTCAAAGTGTCCACGGTCGACGTCGAGGACCTGCTGGAGGGCGAGCGGGATGTCGACGTCTCCGAGGAGGATCGTGAGGAGACGTTGGCTTATCAGCGGATGATGACCTATATCCAGACGCTGCACGACGTCGCGGACTTCCGGTACAGCAAGGAGCTGCTCAACGCGCTCCACTGGATGCTGCAGGGGCACAGGCACACTCCGCGGAAGCCAGCCGGGCAGTGGCGCCGTGGAGCGGTGTACGTGACAGACGCCCGCGATCCCAGCATCGCGGCATATACGGCACCGGACGCAGTCGAGGTTCCTGCGTTGACGGGTGAACTGGTCGAATGGCTGAACACGGACGACGGCCCGCACCCGCTGGTGCGGGCCGCCATGGCGCATCTCCACCTTGTTGCCATCCATCCATGGGCGGACGGCAACGGCCGTATGTCCCGATCCCTTCAAACGCTCATGATCGCGAGACAGGGCGAACTGGCCCCCGAGTTCTCCTTGATCGAGGCTTGGCTGGGGCGCCCCGGCAATACCTGGGAGTACTACCGCGAGTTGCAGCGTCGGGAGGCTACCTACCACCCCGACCAGGACGTCTCCGATTGGATCCGTTTCAACCTCACCGCGTACCACCAGCAGGCGCAGACCGTACGCCATCGCCTGGATCGTTCGAGTCGGGTGTGGCTCCTGCTGGGCGAGTTCGCGGAGGGCCGGGGGCTGGACGAGAGAGTGGTTTCCGCCCTGCACGATGTGGCGATGTCCGGGCGGGTGCGTCGTTCACGCTATGAACGAACGGAGGACCTGAGCCTGCAGCGGGCCCAACGCGACCTGCGGGACCTGGTCGCGGGCGAGGTCCTGACCCCGGTCGGCCGCACCCGTGCCCGCTTCTACACCGCCGGACCCGCCTTTCCGGGATCGGCTCTGGAAGCGGCCCGGACGCCGCTGTCGCTGGCTGATCCGTACACGCGCTGAGAGCATCTCGCGAACTGCCGAATCAGCCACGATGGGCGGTGCGGAGTAGGTGCACTCGCGGCACGCGCTACTTGTTGCTCGCTCAGCTGCCCATGGTCGGCGGAGCTGGACCTCGTTGTCCTCCCGGAAGCAGATCGGCCAGATCTGGGGGGTGTCTGATAATTCCCGTCGTCGCCCGTAGGGCGGCCGCGCGGCGTCAGGTGCGTGCTCTCGGCGTGCCGGCCCCAGGCCCTCGTACTGGGCGTACTTGGCTCCGGGGTCGGTGCGGCGAGAGTGTGTGCATGGCGTCGTGAGGTAGGCGGCAATTGTCAGACACTCCCTAGCACGAGCCGGGCGTCGTGCCCAGTGCGCGGGGCCCGCCTCAGCCGTAGCCGCAGTCGGGCGGCTACGGCTGAGTCCAGCCGTTGGCGAAGTCGTACTGGAGGTCCGTCCAGCGGCGAAGCTCGGCGGGGATGTAAGCGGGGTGGTCGTGGAGGTGGACCAGGGCATTGACCCACTGCTCCCAGAGGCCGTCGGGCTGGGGGAAACGGTCGGCATGGTGGGTGCCGAGTTGGGCGTCGAGGTGGTGGAGGGCGCCGAGGGCGGACGGCTGGTCGTAGCGGAGGTCGGTGCGGGGGAGGTAGCGTTCGAGGTAGGCGGTGAGGATCTCGGCGTCCGCGTGCGTGCCGAAGCGGGCCAGGGCGAAGCTGAAGTTCTCCCAAGGCCGGGTAGTTAGGGCCTGCCGGGAAACAAGCCGTCGCTTCCGTGGTCGAGCCTCGTTGTTGTGGTATGGGGAGACCGGAGGGGATCGAGACCGCCCTGGCGGTGAAGTTTCAGGCGCTGTTTCCGCACTTGGACGAGCGTCAGCGTCGGCTGGCCATAGGGGCCGAAGCGCGGTCGCTGGGGCATGGCGGCATCCGGGCCGTGGCCCGTGCGGCGGGGGTGCGTGAGGGGACTGTGTCGCGCGGGGTTGCTGAACTGGAGTCCGGTGAGGTGCTGTTGGGGCGGGTCCGCCGGGCGGGCGGGGGCCGCAAACGGGCGGTGGACCTGGATCCGGGACTGCGGCCCGCGCTGCTGGCCTTGGTGGAGCCGGACGTGCGCGGCGATCCGATGTCGCCGCTGCGGTGGACGGTGAAGTCGACGCGGCAGCTGGCCGCCGAGCTGACCCGGCAGGGCCACCGGGTCTCGGCGGACACGGTGGCGGCCGTGTTGCGCGAGGACGGGTTCAGCCTCCAAGGCAATGCCAAGACCGTCGAAGGCGCCCAGCACTCGGACCGGGACGGGCAG
>NZ_NEUE01000173.1 GCF_002910905.1 Streptomyces sp. SM11
GGACCGAGAACATCACCGTGTCCTGGCACTACATCGCGCGCATCTGGCGGGAGGAGAGCCTGAAGCCGCACCGGTCCGGCACTTTCAAGGTTTCCAAAGACCCCGCGTTCGCGGAGAAGGTGGCCGATGTGATCGGCCTGTATCTGGCCCCGCCGGGCGGCGCGGTGGTCCTCTCGATCGACGAGAAGACGCAGATCCAGGCGCTGGACCGGACCCAGCCGGTACTGCCGGTCGCCTTCGCGGCGAGCGAGAAGCGCACCGCCGGCTACGTCCGGCACGGCACCACGAACCTGTTCGCCGCCCTGAACGTGAGCACCGGCGAGGTGCTCGGCGAGTGCAAGCCGACCCGGAACGGCAAAGACTTCCTGGCCTTCCTGAAGAAGGCGGTGAAACCGCACGCCGGGAAGGACATCCATGTCGTCCTGGACAACCTCTCGACGCACACCACCCCGGAGGTCAAGGAATGGCTGTCGAAGAACCCACACGTCCACTTCCATTTCACTCCCGTCGGCTCCTCGTGGCTGAACCAGATCGAGATCTGGTTCGGAATCCTGACCCGGCAGTCCATACGCCGCGGCACCTTCTCCAGCGTCAACGTCCTGGTCAAACAGATCCGCGACTACATCAACTCCTGGAACACAACGGCCAAACCGTTCACCTGGACCGCGACCGCCGGCGAGGTCCTCGCGAAGGTCCGACTCGTCGCGACCAACGTGAAGAAACTCGTCAATAACAACTCGAACTGACATGAACAGGATCACGAGACACTAGAAGACCTGACGGATTCTGTACTTCGCACCGCCTGAGTTCAAAAACAATTACTCAGCTTGTTCCTTTTCTTCCGGCCTCGAACGGTGTCTCGTACTGAGTCGCTCACCTGGGGATTCGGCGGGCACAGGGGCGGGCGTCGCGGCACGGCTGGCCGCGAGGTGGGAAACCGGCACAGGCGGCACTCGCATGGGCCGCCGCAGCGTCGGCGGGGCCCATGCGGGTGCTGGTTTACTCCGCCGGAGGCGCGTAGCTCGGGTTCTCCCACACGAAGTTGATTTTGTTGCCTTCAGGGTCCGGGAGCTCCGCCATCTTGATGAAGTCGAGATCCTGGATCTCACCGCAGGTCACGCCCGCGCTCGCGAGGCTAGCGATGTGGGAGTCGATGTCCTCGACCCCGATGACGATGCTCGTCTTGCCGGCCGTCTCCGGGTCATAAGCGACCTGGATCCACCCGTTGTCGACGAGCTGCCACTCCGCGACGCCCTCCGTAGGCTCGATGTCGGGACCACGTCCGATCCACTGCTTGTACCAGGCGACTGCAGCGGCGTGATCGGTCACTGGCAGGACCGCGTTGACATTCTTGAAGCTCGGCACGGCGGGAAGCCCCTTCAGATGTTGTGTGCTGATTCTCGGGCGACGAAAGGCGGCTCGAACTGGGCCTATGGCGACATCGTACACGCGTTCTATTTTGCCATTCCGGGCAAACCGGCATCTGACGCTGGGAGGGGGTTGTTGGTGTACGGCGAGGCCGCTGACCTGTGGTGTTGCTGGTTCGCTGAGAGGTGGATCTGGCGGCTTGGGCGGGCTGGTGTAGCGCGACCGGTCCGCGCCGCTACACAGCTCGAGCATTCCGGGCCCCAAGCAGCGACCGTCTCCACTTCGTTGTGGAGCCGCGCCGTCGGCGCCTCCTTCGAGGGGCCCAGCGGCTCCGCCCGCGTCCAGGCGGGCAACGCAGACGTAAGCCCGCCTGCTGCACCCGACACAGCATTGCGACCCGGTCCCGGGCCGCAACGTTCAGCCTGTTCTTCTTTCCGGCCTCGAACGGTGTCTCGAACTGAGTCGCTCACCTGGGGGTTCGCCGGACGTGGGGGCGGCCTTCGTCTGATCATGTGCTCCGACCAAGGTGCACGTGACCAGAGCGAAGGCCGTGAGGGTGAGTCTGCTGCCTGATGCTGTTCAGAGGGAAGCGTTCGCGGAAGCGTCACGCTTCCGGGGCGAGTTCTACGAGTGTCTGACCGCCCGGCGGGATGAGTTGTTCGAACTGGCGGACGCGGTGTTGTGTGCGGACGGGGCGGTGAGGTCCCCGGTGGACCTGACGCTGCTGCCCGAGCATCGGCGTGGGCACGGTGCGATGTACGGCGGCCTGAACCACGGCCGCATCGACGTCGGACGGCTGCAGACCGTGCTGGCCGGGCTGTCGCTGCCGCGTTTCGACGGCGGGCGCCTGGTCCTGGCGGTCGACGTGTCGCCCTGGCTGCGATCGGACGCGCCGTGCTCGGCAGACCGGCTGTTCTGCCATGTCTACGGACGGGCGAAGACCGCCTCGCAGTTCATTCCGGGCTGGCCGTATTCCTTCGTGGCCGTGCTGGAGCCGGGGGCCACGTCCTGGACCGCGATCCTGGACGCGGTCCGGCTGGGACCTGCGGACGACGCCACCGCGGTCACCTCCGCCCAGCTGCGAGGAGTGGTCGAACGGCTCATCGCAGCGGGCCAGTGGCGGGGCGGGGACCCGGCCATCGTGATCGTCATGGACGCAGGCTACGACGTCACCCACCTGGCCTGGGTCCTGCGCGACCTGCCCGTCGAGCTGGTCGGCAGGGTCCGCTCCGACCGCGTCTTGCGCCTGCCGAAGCCGCCCCGCCAGCCGGGAACGAACGGCCGGCCACCCAAGCACGGACCGGAGTTCCGCTTCACCAAACCGGAAACCTGGCCCGAGCCCACGATCACCACGGTCACCGACACCACCAACTACGGCAAGGCCGAGACCCAGGCATGGGACCGGGTCCACCCACGGCTCACCCACCGCTCCTCATGGCTCGACCATGACGGCGAACTCCCCGTGATCGAGGGCACGTTGATCCGGCTGAAGGTCGAGCATCTGTCGAAGGACCGGGACGCTCCGCCGGTGTGGTTGTGGTCCTCGAAGACCGGCACGACCCCGGACGACGTGGACCGCTTCTGGCAGGTATTCCTCCGCCGCTTCGACCTGGAGCACACTTTCCGCTTCGCGAAGCAGACCCTCGGCTGGACCACTCCGAAACTCCGCACTCCTGAGGCGGCGGACCGCTGGACCTGGCTCCTGATCGTCGCTCACACCCAGCTTCGACTCGCTCGGCCCCTCGCCGCGGACCTCCGCCGGCCCTGGGAAAAGCCGACCGCCTCCGGCCGGCTCGCCCCGGCCCGGGTCCGCCGGGGGTTCAGGAACATCCGCGCTCACCTCGCCTGCCCGGCCGGTGTTCCCCAACCCCGAGGAGCCGGCCCTGGACGACCACCCGGCACCAAGAACAAACACCGGGCAACCCGCTACGACGTCGGCAAAACCGTCAAACGCCCCGAGACCCTCAAAGCCATCGGCAAGCCTGGAAGGTCTTGGTAGATAAAGAACAAGCTCAGGCGAACGGCACCGACATCACCCAATCAAGTTCAGTAGCCACCAGTTGCACCCGATGCGATGACAAATGCACTGTCTACCAATTTCTCGCTCCTCTGTCGGCAATGACCGCTCAGATTGCGCAGCGATCCCGGTGGTGCCCGTTTCGCTGATCCGGGCATCACCGGGGGAAGGCCAAGCGCACGATCTGTAGCGCACCCCAATATTGACCCTTATGGACGCCTGTGCGTGACTACCTCTGGCGCGCCGAGGAAAGAGCACTCCCCAGTGCGATCGCCGAGAGAATCGGGATCACCATATTCCACGGCTCTGGCAGCGGTCTACACGCAATGAAGATTCCAACGGCAATCACGCTGCCGAGAGCGAGCTTTGCTCGCATGCTCCACTGCCTGCTAGTCACCGTAGACATCCTTCCTCATCTTTTCCAGGGTTCGCTCCGTCTTCCAAAGCGAAATCCTTGTGCGAGCCATGCTGGTAATTGCGTTGAACTTGGGGCCATCATACTTGGCGGCGATACCGCTGCCGGCACCGGATGCGACGGTTTGTCCAGTTCCAGTTTCTGGTGCCAGCGTTGGAAACTGTATACGTGGCGGCTCCTACCGTGACTCCCACCGCAATGCCGCAAACGATCGTTGCGCCACAAGCTGCGCCTGCGAGGAAGCCGCCGACGATGAGACCAGCATTTACCCAATCCCGCCAGTGTTTCGAGAAGTGGTCTCCGACTGCCGAAACCACCTTTCCGCCGCTAGCATTCCAGGCCGCCTTGATGTCACCTCGACCGAGGCTGGACCAGAATCCTGCGTCTTCCCGCTCGCGCTTCTGCCGATCTTTCTCCGCCTGAATGGACTGCCGCATCTATTCTGCCGCTGCGGCGCGATCGTATTCCTCTTGGGCAGCGTAGGTGGTCTGGCCGTAGGAGTTGTAGCGGCCCTTGGACGGGTCGGCCTTGATGCGCTTCTTGCTTCCTGGCGCCCAGGGGACGTAACAGCCTGAGTTGCCCGGGCTTCCCGGGTTGCCTCCCGAGACCGCACTGTTGATCTTCTTCTTGGGTTTGGTCGGGACTCCGCCCTTGCCGCAGGTGATCAACGTTCCGCACTCCGCCAGCGCTTCGCCTGTGGGGTCGGAGTAAGTGATGGGGTTGTTGTTGCCGTAGGTGTACGGGTTGTGCTGCGCGGGGTCCTCAGTGATCAGGAGTGGGTCGACGGAGATGAACCGACCGAGGGTTGGGTCATATTCGCGGGCGCCGAGGTGAACCATGCCGGTGGGGTCGGTGGTGCCGCCGACGAAGCCGCGGTCGCCGGGCCAGGAACTGCTGCCGGTCGTGGAGCGGGAGGCGCCGAAGGGGAGTTGCTTGCGTCTGGTCACCGCTTGCGCTGCGCCCATGTGTGATGGCGATGAGCGCAGTGCCCTTGTGGTCGTTGAAGAGGAAGGAGGATCCGGCGCTAGGTCCTGTCTGAGATTCAGATCATGAGTTAGTACTCCAGCTGTAGATCGCGATCTTGCTGGGCGGGGCTGGTCCGGGAACGGGTGCGGCCACCGGTGATCATCGGTGTGTGGTGGCCGCGGGTCACAGCATAGATCCTGCTCGCTGGCAGGAGGCGTTCGAGGCCTTGATGGGCCGTATCGCGGGACGGTTCGTCCGGGTGGAACCCCGTCGCCGGGCGAGGGCGTTCGTCCTCGGGTTGCTGTCGGGCCTGCCGCGCAAGAACTGCTGGACGCTCGCCGAGCATGCCGGGGACGCGAATCCGCATGGTCTGCAGCACCTGCTGTCGAGGGCCAGATGGGACGCCGACGCGGTACGCGATGACATCCGGGGCTTCGTCGTTGAGCACCTGCACCACGAGGACGCGGTGCTGGTCGTGGACGAGACCGGCGACCTGAAGAAGGGCACCGGCACGGTGGGCGTGCAGCGCCAGTACACCGG
>NZ_NEUE01000174.1 GCF_002910905.1 Streptomyces sp. SM11
GGACCGAGAACATCACCGTGTCCTGGCACTACATCGCGCGCATCTGGCGGGAGGAGAGCCTGAAGCCGCACCGGTCCGGCACTTTCAAGGTTTCCAAAGACCCCGCGTTCGCGGAGAAGGTGGCCGATGTGATCGGCCTGTATCTGGCCCCGCCGGGCGGCGCGGTGGTCCTCTCGATCGACGAGAAGACGCAGATCCAGGCGCTGGACCGGACCCAGCCGGTACTGCCGGTCGCCTTCGCGGCGAGCGAGAAGCGCACCGCCGGCTACGTCCGGCACGGCACCACGAACCTGTTCGCCGCCCTGAACGTGAGCACCGGCGAGGTGCTCGGCGAGTGCAAGCCGACCCGGAACGGCAAAGACTTCCTGGCCTTCCTGAAGAAGGCGGTGAAACCGCACGCCGGGAAGGACATCCATGTCGTCCTGGACAACCTCTCGACGCACACCACCCCGGAGGTCAAGGAATGGCTGTCGAAGAACCCACACGTCCACTTCCATTTCACTCCCGTCGGCTCCTCGTGGCTGAACCAGATCGAGATCTGGTTCGGAATCCTGACCCGGCAGTCCATACGCCGCGGCACCTTCTCCAGCGTCAACGTCCTGGTCAAACAGATCCGCGACTACATCAACTCCTGGAACACAACGGCCAAACCGTTCACCTGGACCGCGACCGCCGGCGAGGTCCTCGCGAAGGTCCGACTCGTCGCGACCAACGTGAAGAAACTCGTCAATAACAACTCGAACTGACATGAACGGGATCACGAGACACTAGCTCCGGTGCAGAGTGTTTTATGAGGTGAAACCCGCAGGTCAGCCATCCGGAACAGCCCCCCCCTTGAGCGGCGACCGGTTGGCGGTTGTACCTCTACGCGAGGAAGCGGTCGCCGCAGGGCGGGCTACAGCCCTGCCGGGAAGGGACCGGGGCCCGGGACGGGGTCGAGGCGGTGCGGAGCAGGAAGCGCAGGGCGATCAGGCGCAGCCGGCGCAGGACCCGGGTGGCCATCAGCTGTTGTCTTCCGGGGCGTCGGTGAGTTCGAGGACGACGGGGTCGCGGTGCTGGGTGGCGGCCGTGGTGCGGGTGACGTGGCGGACCAGGCGCAGGCCCATGTCGGCGAGTTCGTCCGGGGTGTGGAGGGAACACAGCAGCGCGGCGGCGGGGAGGGTGGGGGGGTGCCCCTATCTGTTTCGTCAACCCTGGTGGGGTCGGCTTGTAGGGGTTGATCCTGGTTTCCGGGAACGTCCCGCGAAGCGGGACGTTCCCGGCGGATCGGGTGCCTGATGGGCAGCCCGGTGGCCGGCAGCGCCGGGGTGGCCGTGCCGGTGTGCGGGCGTGATGGGGCCTGGAGGGTAGGGGCGGCGGAGATTTCAGGCGGCGAGGTCGACGTCGTCGGGGGTGCGTGGTTCGTAGAGGGCTCCGGTGCGGATCATCGCGTGGATGACGTTCACACGTTGGCGGGCCAGGCGGAGGATGGCCTGGGTGTGGGTCTTGCCGCGTGCGCGCTGGCGGTCGTAGTAGGTCCGGGAGGACGGGTCGGACTTGCAGCCGATCGCGGCGAACGCGGCTTGGAACAGGGCGCGTTTGAGGAGGCGGTTGCCGCGGTGGGGTGCGTGCTCGCCGCGGATGGAGGTGCCCGAGGACTTGGTGGCGGGGGCGAGTCCGGCGCAGGAGGCGAGGTGTCCGGCGGTGGGGAAGGCGGTGCCGTCACCGATCGCGACGATCACGGCCGCGGTGGTCCTGACGCCCAGGCCGGGCATGGACGTCAGGAGGTGGAAAAGAGGGAGGGCCTCCAGCAGGGCGGCGATCTCCTGCTCGGCCTGACGCCGCTGGGTGTGGGCGGCGGCGAGCTGGGCGGCCAGGCCCGGCACGATCAGCGCGCTGGCCTCGGTGCCGGGAACGACAAGGGTCTGCTCGGCGAGGGCGTCGAAGATCTCGGTGGCGAGGTGGTGGGCCTTGCGCGAGCCGTGCGCCTTGAGCAGGACCTCGCAGCGGCCTCGGCCCAGCTTCTTCAGCCTGGCCGGGGAGCCGTGCCGTTCAAGGAGGGCCAGGATGTAGGGGTAGCCCAGGCGTGGGCCGACCACCCTTTCGAGAGTGGGGTGGATCTGGGAGAGCAGGCCGCGCAGCCGGTTGGTGGTGCGGTTGACCTCGCCGGCCAGGTCGTTGTCGTAGCCGGTGAGCATGGTCAGCTCGGCCAGCGCCTCGTCGTCGCGGTCCACCGCGCGCAAGGTGTGGGGCATGGTCCGGGCGGTGTCGGCGATGACGAAGGCGTCACGGGCGTCGGTCTTGGCCTCGCCGGGGTAGAGGTCGGCGGCCCGGCGCATCGACAGTCCCGGCAGGTAGGCGACCCGGCAGCCGGTGGCGCGGGCCACGGTCAGCGGCAG
>NZ_NEUE01000175.1 GCF_002910905.1 Streptomyces sp. SM11
CGCGGGCGGGGTCAGTCGGGCGGCGGTCCACTGCCGATGCCCAGCAGTAGCGGGCCGGTGGGTGAGGCGACGAGGTCGGTGACGGTGATCGGGTCCAGTGACGCGTAGAAGGCCTCCTGGGCTCCGCGCAGAGCCCCGCGCAGTCGGCAGGCCGAGCGGAGCGGGCAGGGGGTGCCGCCCTCGCACTCGACGACCTCCTCCGGCCCCTCCAGTTCCCGCACCAGTGAACCGATCGACGCGGAGTGGCCGGCGGAGGTCAGGGTGAGTCCGCCGCCCCGGCCGCGACGGGCGTCGAGGAGGCCGAGGTGCTGGAGCCGTGCGACGACCTTCGCGGTGTGCGTGTACGGCACCCGCATGGTGGCCGCCACCTCGCGGGTGGTCGGTGGCGCCTGGTCCTCGGCGACCGCCAGTCGCATGAGGACGCGGAGTGCCACGTCGGTGAATCTCGTCAGCCGCATGAGCCCACCGTAGATAAATGGCATGGAGGATGCAAATTAAGCGGTCCGCTCGGCGACAGGGATCAACGTGCCCCGCCTGCAGGCGGATTAGTCGCACTCTTTTGTGTAATGGCGGCCCGGCCCTCCTGCTGAAAGGCTTTTGCACGCAGGTCAGCCCATGATCGAAAGGACGTCAGATGTCCGTTGGTGAAGAGGTTCGCGACACGCAGGCGCCGCCGCAGCAGAGTCTGGGGACGGCAGCTGCGCGGAACCTCGCGACGACCACCAAATCCGCGCCGCAGATGCAGGAGATCACCTCGCGGTGGCTGCTGAAGATGCTGCCGTGGGTGCAGGTACAGGGCGGCACGTACCGGGTGAACCGTCGGCTCAGCTATTCGGTCGGTGACGGCCGGGTGACGTTCGTCCAGACCGGGGACCGCGTGGCCGTGATCCCCGCCGAGCTGGGGGAACTGCCCGCTCTGCGTGATTTCGGGGACGAGGAGGTCCTCGCCGAGCTCGCCCGCAGGTGCGAGCAGCGGGACGTGGCCGCGGGGGAGGTGCTCGCCGCCTCGGGGGACGCGGCGGACCGGGTCTTCCTGCTGGCGCACGGCAGGATCGAGAAGATCGGGGCCGGACCCTACGGCGACGAGACGGAGCTCGGAGTCCTCGCCGACGGAGCGTACTTCGGCGACCGGAGCCTGATCGACGGCGACGCCGTCTGGGAGTACACCGCCCGCGCGGTCACCCCGTGCACGCTCCTCACCCTGAGCCGTGCCGACGTGTACAACCTCGCGGAGCGCGCCGAATCGCTGCACGGCCACCTCGCCGGTCTGCTCTCCATCCCGCACCAGCGGACCAACCACTACGGCGAGGCGGCGATCGACCTCTCCGCCGGCCATGTGGGGGAGGCGCTCGTCCCGCACACCTTCGTCGACTACGACGCGGCGCCCCGCGAGTACGAACTGAGCGTCGCGCAGACGGTGCTGAAGGTGCACAGCAGGGTCGCCGATCTCTACAACCAGCCGATGAACCAGACCGAGCAGCAGTTGCGGCTCACGGTCGAGGCGCTGCGCGAGCGCCAGGAGCACGAGCTGATCAACAACCGGGAGTTCGGACTGCTCAACAACTGCGACTACGGGCAGCGGCTCCAGCCGCACGACGGGGCGCCCAGCCCGGACGACATGGACGAGCTGCTCTCGCGCCGCCGTGGATCGAAGCTCTTCCTCGCCCACCCGAAGGCCATCGCCGCCTTCGGCCGCGAGTGCAACCGGCGCGGACTCGTCCCGGAGAGCGTCGACATCGGCGGCCACCACGTGCCCGCCTGGCGCGGGGTGCCGATCTTCCCGTCCAACAAGATCCCCGTCACCGATGCCCGCACCACGTCCATCATCTGCATGAGGACCGGAGAGGCCGAGCAGGGTGTCATCGGCCTCCAGCAGACCGGCATCCCCGACGAGATCGAGCCGAGTCTCTCGGTCCGCTTCATGGGGATCGACGAGCAGGCGATCATCTCCTACCTCGTGACGGCGTACTACTCCGCCGCCATCCTGGTGCCGGACGCCCTCGGAGTGCTGGAGAACGTCGAGGTCAGCCGCTGGCGCTGACTCCGAGTCACCCCGGGGGCCCGGGCGGCCGCAGCCGCCCGGGCCCCCGGGCCCCGCACCCATCGCCTCGCCCCAGGGAGTGACCGTGACCATGACCAGTACGGACGCAGTGACGGAAGGGCACGAGGCCGCGGCGCTCCTGGAGCGCACCCGTGCCGTCGTCGACCCGCATCTGCGGTCGGCCGTGGAGTCGCTGCCCGGCGGCATACGCCGCATCGCGATGTACCACTTCGGCTGGGAGAACGCCGACGGAACCCCTGCCGTCGGCCAGGCCGGGAAGGCCATCAGGCCGGCCCTCGTGCTCGCCGCCGCCCGCGCGCTGGGCGGCGATCCGGAACGCGCGGTCCGGGCCGCCGTCGCCGTCGAGCTCGCCCACAACTTCACCCTGCTCCACGACGACGTCATCGACGAGGACACCACCCGCAGGCACCGGCCCACCGCCTGGGCGGTCTTCGGCATCCCGGACGCCATCATCACCGGCGACGCGATGCTCGCCCTCGCCCAGCGGCTGCTGGCCGAGGACACGCACCCGGCGGCCGCCGGCGCCGCCGCCCGCCTCTCCTCCTGCGTCATCGAGCTGTGCGCGGGCCAGCAGGCGGACTGCGCCTTCGAGGAACGCGGCCCCGACGAGGTCACGCTCGACGAATGCCTCGCCATGGCCACCGCCAAGACCGGCGCGCTGCTCGGCTGCGCCTGTGCGCTCGGAGCCCTCTACGCCGGGGCGGAGGACCGGGCGGTCCGCGCGATGGACGGCTTCGGACGGGAGGCGGGCCTCTCGTTCCAGCTCATCGACGACCTGATCGGCATCTGGGGCGACCCGGACCGCACCGGCAAGCCCGTCGGGGCCGACCTGGCCGCCCACAAGAAGTCGCTGCCCGTGGTCGCCGCCCTCACCTCGGGCACCCCGGCCGCCGCCGAGCTCGCCGCGCTCTACCGGGGGCCCATGGCCACCTCCGGCGCGGTGAACCGGGCGGCCGACGCGGTGGACCGGGCCGGCGGCCGGGACTGGGCCCAGGTCTGCGCGGCCGACCGGATGGCCCGCGCGGTCCACCACCTCTCCCGGGCCGTTCCCGACCCGAGCGCGGCGGGGGACCTGCTGGCGCTGGCCGAATTCGTCACCCGCCGGACCAGCTGACCCACCTGGTGTGACCGGCGCGGCCTTCTCAACTCTAGTATTCCGGAGGTTGGTTGAGGAACGCGGAAAGGGAGGGCGGCAGCCGGTCATGGGCATACGGATTCAGCAGGCGCAGGAGCGCGACCGGGAGCTGGTCGTCTCGGTCATGGAAGAGGCGTTCCACCACGACCCGGTCAGCAGCTGGGTGTTCCCCGACGAGGCGCACCGGCGTGCGGTGCACGGAAAGTTCCTCGGCGTCTTCGTCGACTGCGCCCTCGCCGAGGGCCGTATCGACATCGCCGAGGACAAGGCCGCGGTGGCCCTGTGGCTGCCGGTGCCCGCAGGGGCCCCCGAGGAGGAGGACCCCACGCCCGCCCTGATGCGGCGGACCGCCGACCCCGACAACGAGCGCTGCGAACTGGTGGGCAGGCTCACCGGAGCCGTTCACCCGTACGACCGTGCACATGCCTACCTCCTGATGATCGGCGTCTCTCCCGACCGCCAGGGGGAGGGCATCGGCGCGGAGCTGATCGGCGTGGAGCTGGAGCGCTGCGACCGGAAAGGACTGCCGGCCTATCTGGAGGCCAGCAGCGCCCGGAGCCGGGTGCTGTACGAGCGGCTCGGGTTCCGCTTCCTCGGCCGCACCGTCGACCTGCCGGACGGCCCGCCGATGTACCCCATGTGGCGGGAACCGCAGGCGGGTTGAACCGTCACGGAGGGCGGCACGGAAGCCACCCGGGACAGGGGCTACAGTCCCTGCTCATGACAGATGAGTCGTGGGCCGGCTGGTACCGGGACAACAAGGGTTCCGACGCCGTCGTTCTCACCACGGACGGACAGCGGCTCCGGATCCGGATCAGAGGGGTCGACTTCGAGGGCGAGAGCTTCGACGACCTGGGGCCGGTCGCCGGTATACCGCCGGAGAGCGGGATGTTCGCCCTCGCCGACGGTGCGCTCACCGACTGTGTACTGGAGTGGGACCTGCCGCTGCCCGTCCTCGTCGCGGGCGCGCTCCGCCACGCCACGCTCAGCTGCCTGCTCTCCCTGCGCCGGGTCGACCCGGACCTCCACCTCGCCCTCCACCTGGACGGCGCGGTGTACGAATCGGCCCGCGCCGAGCGCGACTTCGGCGCCGCCCTGGACGCCGTCCAGCGGATCCTCCCGGACGGTGTCCGGATCCAGACCTGTATCGCCTGTGCGTTCTCCGACTACTTCCCGGCCCCCGGCCGGGGCCTTTCCGGCGGTCTCGCCTGCTTCCGGGGTGCGAAGGACGCCTACCGGGACTCGGCGGGCGAGGACGATGTCCTGGACCTGTGGGACCAGCGGTCCGGGTTCGTCCAGGAGATCTGGAGCTGCCGCGAGTTCGAGGTGCGCCCGGCCGACGGTGCGGGCACCGGCCACCGGGGCGCCTTCCCGCTGGAAGTCGCCTGATCCGGCCCGGGACCCGACCACCGCCGAAGTCGTCCGCCTCCGCCCCGTACCGCATCCCGGTACGGGGCGGAGGCGTGTCTGCCTGTCGCTCCCACCTAGTTGTTCTACTGGCGTGCGAACAACGGAGGTTTTCATGACAAGCAAGAACCTTGGCCGCGCAACGCTCGCAGCCCTTCCTTCTGTGCTCGCTCTCCTCGTCGACCTCGTCCTGTACGTCACCGTCAAGGACCGCCTACCCGCCCGGCCGGCCGTCCACTTCGACGCCGGCGGCTCCACCAACGGGTACCTGGGCAGCACGGCCCATCTCCTCTGCACGGTCACATCGCTGCTCGTGCTCGGCGCGTGGGCCTTCACCGCGGTCAACGGCAAGCTCTACGGCCGGGCCCACCGGTGGTTCATCGGCGGAGGCTTCGCCGGCGCCGCGTTCCTCGGCTATCTGCTGATCGCCGTCCTGTTCGTCAATGTGGACGCCCCCGAAGGCGGCCCGGCCGACGGCTTCCCGCTCGGGCACATCGCCGTCGCCCTCGGTGCGGCCGCCGTCGCCGGAGCCCTCGGGGTGCTGCTGTCCCGGCTGGTCCCCGCACCGGAGGGCCCCCGCGGCGGGGACGCGCCGGTGCGGGAGCGGATCGCGCTCGCCGACGGCGAGGTGGCCGGCTGGACGCGCGGGATCGGCGCGTGGTGGGCGCCGATCGCCGTGCTGGTGTTCCTGGCGGCCGGCGTCACCGTCGGCCGGGAGCAGAGCTGGTTCCTCGGGGTGCCGCTGCTGCTCCTCGCCCTGGTGGCGGCCACCTTCTGCCGCCCCCACGTCACCGTGGACCGGCGCGGCCTGACCGTCTCCGGTCTGCTGCCCCGGCCCCGGGTGCGCGTGCCGCTGGAGCGGATGGAGGGGGCGGACAGCCATCACGTCAACGCCCTCGCGGAGTTCGGCGGATGGGGCTACCGCGTCCGCCCCGAGCGCAGCGGTGTCATCACCCGCTCGGGCGAGGCCATGGTCATCAGCCTGACGAGTGGCCGCGAGTTCGCCGTCACCGTGCACGACTCGGCCACCGGCGCGGCCCTGCTCAACACGCTGCTCGACCGGCAGCGGACGGGGCGCTGACCATGCTCTTCCGGGTCGATCCGACCTCCACCGTTCCGCTCGGGGACCAGATCGCCGCCTCGGTCCGGCATGCGGTCGCCGAGGGTGCGGTGGCCCCGGGCGAGCGGCTGCCCGCCGCCCGGGTGCTGGCCGAGTCCCTCGGCGTGAACGTCCACACGGTGCTGCGCGGCTACCAGCGGCTGCGTGAGGAAGGGCTCATCGAGCTGCGCCGAGGACGGGGCGCGGCGATCACCGCGGGCGCCTCGCCGCAGCGGGCCCGGCTGCTGGAACGGGTCCGCGAGGCGGTCGCGGACGCCCGGGACCTGGGCATGACCGAGGACGAACTGCTGGCGCTGGTCCGTGCCGAACTCGACACCTGACACCTGACACCCGACTTCCGACAGGGGTCGGGGCGCACCGCGCGGAGGACCGTTCCGCGGCCGGAACGGTCCTCCGCCGTGCGGGGCGGTGCGGGCCGGTCCCGGGGCGCGGGACCGGCCGGACTCTCCTGAGGGGAGCTGCCGGGCGTGGAGCCGGTGTCAGGAGGTCGCGGCGGCGAACCCGTACCGCCACAGGTAGTTCACCCGGGACCGCTCGTTGGTGTTCGGGATCGCGTTGGTGCAGGACGGGCCGGGGCCGCCGCCGGACATCAACTCGCTGCACGGACCGCGGTAGTTGTCCGGGAGGCCGAGCACATGCCCGGTCTCGTGCGTGGTGACGCGGGTCGAGTCGTACTGCTGGTTCTGCCGGTAGTCCAGGAAGATGTAGCCGCGTCCGTGCCCGTCGGTGCTCGCGTACGAGCCCCGGGAGTCATTCCCCTCGTAGTACCGGAAGTCGGCGTTGGAGCCCTCTTGGAGACGGACGTTGGAGACCGAGCTGTTCCAGATCTGGGTACTGCGGGCTATCTGGCCGCGGAAGCTCGGAGCGCTGGACGCGTTGTAGGTCACGGTGACCGCCAGCGCGCCCGGATTGGCGGCCCGCTTCTCGGCGACGGACTTCATGACGGCGTCGTAGAAGGCCCGGTTGGCCGCGGCGTTCTCGCTCGACCCGGTGTACGCGGCGATGGTGGTGGCGGAGGATGCGGAGGATGCGGAGGGAGCGGCAGGGGCCGGCGCGGCGGCGACGGTGGGTGCGGTGCCGAGCGTCGCGACGAGACCGAGCCCGGCGATAGCGGAGGCGATGGCGGTCCTGAGGTGTCTCATGGGGGGCTCCTACTTGTCCGATGAACCCACGCCCTGGGGGTGCCCCGAGGAGGGGCCGGGTGTGGGGGCGGTACGAGGAGAGTGTGGTGGAGCCGACTGCCGCCGGGAATGATGTCAAACGGGGATAGGGTCGCCCTATCTCCAATCGCCACAACGACACGCGCGGCCGTCCGGCTGCCCAACACGCTCTGAATTGCAGGTGTTTGGTGGGGTTGCGACGTCTGGTGCACGGCGGACGGCGGTCATAGTCTCCGCTGCATGGAGCTGGAGGTGAGGCACCTCAGGGCGCTGTGCGCCATCGCCGACGCGGGCAGCCTGCACCAGGCGGCCCGTCGCCTCGGGGTGAGCCAGCCCTCCCTGACCACCCAGCTCCGGCGGATCGAGAACGTGCTCGGCGCCGAACTCTTCCGCCGCGAACGCACCGGCTGCCGGCCGACCTCCCTGGGCCGGGCCGTCCTGAGCCGGGCCCGCCCCCTCGTCGACGGCATGAGCGACCTGGTCGCCGAGGCGCTGGCGGAGGCGGAGGCCGCCCGGCCCCGCGGCTCCCGGCTGCGCATCGGCTCCACCGCGAGCCGGGTCATCGGCGGCTGGCTGCGCCGGCTGCGGGTCGCCCTGCCCGGCACCGACATCTCCCTGCGGGTCGACGTCTCCGCCCACGCGCTGCTGTGCTCGGTCGAGGCGGGCCGCCTGGACGTCGCCTTCGTGCACGAGGTGGAGGGCTGCCCGCTGGCGCTGCCGGAGGGCCTGGAGCAGCGCGTACTCGTGGACCGGGAACCGCAGTTCATCTCCCTGTCCCGGGACCATCCGGCCGCCCGCCGTCGTGTGGTGGAGCTCGGGGACCTGGCGGGCGACCCGTGGATGGTCGATCCGACGGTGGACGGCGAGTGGGACGGGGTGCGCCGCGTGCTCGGCGCCGCCGGGCTGAACCCGCCGGTCCTGCACGGCGACTACCTCACCGCCGCCTCCCTCGTCGTGCTCGGTGAGGCCGTCGCACCCTGCCAGCCGACGTCGGGCCCGCGCGACGACATGGTGATCCGCCCGCTGCTGGGCGACCCGCTCGCGGTACGGCTGCTCCTGGCCTCCCGGCCCGGCACGGACATCGAGGTGGTGTACGCGCAACTGGAGGGCGCCTACCGGGACGCGGCGCGTCGGGCGAGCGGCTACCACGAGTGGCTGCTGCGCCACTGCTCCCCGCTGGCCCGCACGCCCTGACCCTCCGCCGTTCCGCCCGCGCCGGGAAGTTCCCCGTTCTGCTGACAGCGTGCTGGTGTTCCCCCGCCCCCTTCCGGCGGGCAGGGTGGTCCCATGAGGCTTCTGATGCTGGGCGGTACGGAGTTCGTCGGACGGGCCGTCACTGACGCGGCGCTGGAGCGGGGCTGGGACGTCACGGTGTTCCACCGCGGCCGCCACGCACCCCCGCCCGGCGTCAGCGCGCTGACCGGGGACCGGACCGCGGGCGCGGCCGGGCTCGCGGCGCTGGCGGAGAGCGGGCAGGACTGGGACCTGGTCGTCGACACCTGGAGCGGTGCGCCGTCCGCCGTCCGGGACACCGCTCGGCTGCTCTCCGGCCGCGCCGGGCACTGCACGTACGTCTCCAGCCGCTCGGTGTACGCCTACCCGGCCGCCGCCGGGCTCGACGAGGACGGCCCGCTGGTGACCGGCGCCTCGCCCGACGACGGCGGGGACGTGCCCTACGCCCGGGCCAAGCGAGGCGGTGAGCTGGCCGCCCTCGACGCCTTCGGGGGCCGGGCCCTGCTGGCGCGGGCCGGGCTGATCATCGGCCCCGGGGAGAACATCGGCCGGCTGCCCTGGTGGCTGTCGCGAATCGCCCGGGGCGGGCCGGTGATCGCCCCCGGCCGGCCCGGGGTGGAGCTCCAGTACATCGACGCCCGGGACCTGGCGGAGTGGATCCTGGACGCGGCGGCGGGCGGGCTGCACGGCGCGTACAACACCGTCAGCCGTCCCGGCCACGCGACCATGGGCGAGCTGCTGGCGGCCTGCGTGGCGGCCACCGGGTCCGACGCCGAGCTGCGCTGGACCGATCCGGAGGTCCTGCTGGCCGCCGGGGTCGAGCCCTGGAGCGACCTGCCGGTCTGGCTGCCGCCGGGCGAGCTGTACGACACGCTCTACCGGGGCGACCACACCAAGGCGTACGCCGCGGGGCTGCGCTGCCGCCCCGTCGGGGAGACCGTCGCGGACACCTGGAGCTGGCTGCGCGCTCTGGGAGGCACGGCGCCCCACCGTCCCGACCGCCCGCCCGTCGGCCTCGCACCCCGGCTGGAGGCGAAGCTGCTGGGCCTCTGACGCACCGCTTTCGTGTGCGTGTCGCGGCGAAGAACCCTCCTATAGGCCTACACAAGGGGACAAGAGCGGCGTGTCATACAAACTGATGAAGTGCTAACCATGCATATTGCGCGGCATGGAACAGAAGGCGCGCAGGCGCGGCAACGCAATCCGGGCAGCAGTGACAGTGGCCACGGCCGCGGCGATGGTGGGCGTGCTGGCCCCGGCCGCAGGTGCCGATCCGCTGCCGGGCGGACTGGGACCCTGCCTCGGCGGCTCCTGCCCGCCCAGTTGGAACGACCCCAACAACGGCCCGGTCACCAACTTCGACAGCAATATCAACGTCTACGTCGGCGGCGACTTCCTGGTCCGGGAGGCGGCGGCCGAGGCGGAGGGAAAGGTCGTCACCCTCGGCCGGTTCGACATGGACAAGCGGGACGGGGTCTCGCAGGTCTACAACGTCGGCATCGCGGGCGTCGGTTCGCGGGTACCGCCGCCGGACGGCTCCGACTATCTGACGGCGGGCGGGAACGTCACGATCGCCGACGGCGAGCGTCTCCTCGCGGAGGAGGGCACGCACTCCGGCCGCGTCGCGTACGCGGGTGAGCTCACGGGCACGGTGAACCCCACCACCGCCCCGCGCTTCGACGCGGACGCGGCCGCCCCGTACACCGAGCTGCGCCCGCAGCTCACCGAAGCCAGCCACTGCTACGCGTACGACGGCGAGGAGCACCGGGAGGCGACGGGCACGTGGGTGAAGACCGGTGACGTCATGACGTTCACCGGCGACGGCACGTCCGCGATCCAGATCTTCGACGTGGACGCGGACCTGGAGTCGGAGGCGGGCGGCAACACGGGGTTCGTGTTCAACGGCGTCCCCGAAGGTGCGACCGTCCTCGTCAACGTCTACGGCGGCGCCCGCAGCGTCGCCACGTTCATGGGCTCGTTCCCCAACGAGGGCCTTCGCGAGCACCTGCTGTGGAACTTCCCGGACGCCACCGACCTGTCGCTGACCGGCCCGGCCCAGTTCGAGGGCAGCGTCCTGGTCGGCCAGCCGACGAGCACCACCGTGCTCAGCATGGGCGGCACCAACGGCCGCTTCTACACGGCGGGTTCGCTCACCCACACCTCGGCGGGAGCGTCGGGCGGCCAGGAGATCCACGCGTACCCCTTCGACGGCGACCTGCCGACCTGCACACCCGACCCGACACCGACGCCGACGGATCCGACGCCGACGCCCACGGATCCGACGCCGACGCCGACGGATCCCACGCCGACGCCCACGGATCCGACCCCCACGCCCACGGATCCGACGCCGACCCCCACGCCCACAGACCCGACCCCCACGCCCACGGATCCGACGCCGACGCCGACGGACCCCACGCCGACGCCGACGGATCCCACGC
>NZ_NEUE01000176.1 GCF_002910905.1 Streptomyces sp. SM11
GCGCTCGCGGAAACGGGCCCGGCCGCGCCACCGGAGATGCCGAGGACCAGAGCGGTGGCCAGAAGCGTGCGGACAGATCTGTTCATCGGGGGCCTCCGAGGGAGAGAAGTCGTCAACTGTTTCTCGAATCCATCCTGTTGGCTCGGCGGTCCCGGCGGATCACCCGCCCGGGCGGTCCTCGGCGGGGGTGTCGCTCCCGCGCCCGGGGGAGGGCGTGCCGGTGACTCCCCCGTCCGAGGGAGCCACCAGCCCGGTCTCGTAGGCGCAGATGACGGCCTGGATGCGGTCGCGCAGCCCCAGCTTGGACGGCACGTTGCTCACATGCGTCTTCACCGTGTGCTCGCTCACCACGAGGGCCGCCGCGATCTCCGCGTTGGACAGGCCCCGCGCCAGGTGCAGCAGGGTCTCCCGCTCCCGGGCGGTCAGGACCTCCAGCCGGCCGGCCGAGGGCGCGGGCCGGCCCGCCGGGCGCGAGGTGTACTCGGCGATCAGTCGCCGGGCCACCGAGGGGGCGACCAGTGACTCCCCGGCGGCCACCACCCTTACCGCGTGCACCAGATCGTCCCGGCGCACGTCCTTGAGCAGAAAGCCGCTCGCGCCCGCGTGCAACGCCTCGTACACATACTCGTCCGCGTCGAACGTGGTCAGCATGATCGTCCGGCAGCACCCTTCGGCGGCGATCTCCCGGCACGCCGCGATGCCGTCCAGCACCGGCATCCGGATGTCCAGCAGCGCGACGTCCGCCCCGAGCCGGCGTACCGCCGCCACGGCCTGCGCCCCGTCCCCCGCCTCCGCCACCACCTCGATGCCGGTCTGGGCGTCCAGGATCATCGCGAAGCCGCTGCGCACCAGCTCCTGGTCGTCGGCGACCACCACCCGGACCGTCACGGCCGCACCCCTTCGGTCCCGGGTACGAGCGGCAGCCCGACCACCAGCTCGAAGCCCCGGCCGCCGGGGCCGCCACCGGCCGCAACCTTGCCCCCGTGCGCGGCGGCCCGCTCCCGGATCCCGATCAGCCCGAGCCCCTGGGTGGCCCCGGGCCCTTGCCCGTCGTCCCGCACGGTGATGGTCAGCTCTCTTTCTTCGTATGTCAGTGCCACGTCCACGTGGCCGGCCCGCGCATGCTTGACGACGTTCGTCAGCGCCTCCTGCACGATCCGGTACACCGTCGCCCCGGTGTCCTGCGGCAGCGGACGGACCGTCCCGGCCGTCGTGAAGGCGACCTCCGGGCCGCCGGTGCGCACCCGTGCCAGCAGGGCAGGCAGCTCCTCGGGTCCCGGCTGCGGCGAACGTGGGGCGGGCACCTGCCCGGGGCTGTCCTCGCGCAGCACCCCGAGCATCCGGCGCAGCTGCACCATCGCGTCCCGGCCCGACTCGGAGATCGCGTCGAACGCGGCCACCGCGCGCTCGGGGGCGGAGCGGACCGCCACCGGACCGGCCTCCGCCTGCACGATCATCAGGCTCACCGCGTGCGAGAGGATGTCGTGCATCTCCCGCGCGATCCGGGCCCGTTCGCGAGCCGCGGCCCGCTCCGCCTCGATCCGCCGGCCCAGCTCCGCCTGCCGGGCCCGGTCCTCCACCGCCGCCACATAGGCCCTGCGGGTGTGGCTGAGCCGCCCGAAGGCGTACGCGGCGCCGAACACGAAGAGTGAGAACAGCAGCTCCCGGGCCTCACCCGTGTTCCAGGCCACCGACGGGAACACCGCCGCGCCGACCAGCACCGCGACGGCCAACCGTCTGCGGGGCGGGGACAGTTCGGCGACCGTGTAGAAGGTCACCAGCCCGGCGTACGGCAACGGCTGGCCCGGACCGTCGAGGGCCAGCGTGTACAGCGCGCCGCCGGCCAGCGCCGCCAGCAGCACGGTGACCGGTGCGTGCCGCCGGGCGACCAGCGGCAGCACGGTCAGGGTCGTCAGCCCGGAGGCGCCCCAGGTCGCCTCCGGCAGGTTCGGTGCACGCGGCACGACGAACGGCATGGTCACCGCGGCCTGCACCGCGAGGGTGATCCACAGATCGACGGCCCACGGCCCGCGCAGCCGTGCCGACGGGCCCGGAGAGCGCATCAGGGCTTCCGGGCCACCACGCCGAACTGGGCGACCTCCGGCTCCCGCGGGTTCGTACGCCAGCGGGAGCAGGAGACGATCCCCGGCTCCAGGATCTCCAGACCGTCCAGGAACGAGGCGAACTCCTCCCGGCCGCGGGCGGTGATCGGCGGGACGGCGTTCTCGTTCCAGAAGCGCATCGCCGCCTCGTTGCCCTCGCCGCCCAGCTCCAGCGTCGGGTGGGTCAGCACCAGGTGGCTGCCCGGCGGAACGGCTGCCACCAGCGTCCGCACGATGGACCGCGCCTCGTCCGTGTCCAGCACGAAGTTCAGGATGCCGAGCATCATCACCGCGACCGGCCGCCCCAGGTCCAGGGTGGGCTCGGCGGCCCGCAGGATCTGCTCCGGGCGGTGCGCGTCCGCGTCGACGTACTCGGTCGCGCCCTCCAGCGAACTGGTCAGCAGGGCGCGGGCGTGGGCCAGCACGATCGGATCGTTGTCCACGTACACGATGTGTGCGTGCGGCGCGGTGTGCTGGGCGATCTCGTGGGTGTTGTTCCCGGTCGGCAGCCCGGTGCCGATGTCGAGGAACTGATCGATGCCCACGTCGCCGGCCAGATGGTGCACCGCCCGGCCGAGGAACGCCCGATCCGCGCGGGCCACTTGACCGATGCTCGGGTACATCCCGGTGACCTGGTCGCCCACCGCCCGGTCCACCGGGTAGTTGTCCTTGCCGCCCAGCCAGTAGTTCCACACACGGGCGTTGTGCGCGACGTCTGAACGTATCCGGGCGGTGGCCGTCTGCGGTCGGGGGTCCATCACATCTGCTCCTCGATGCCCAAGGGCCCGGCGCCCCGGGGCGGCGGCGGGCGGTGCGGGGACCCCCATCATGCCGGACCGATCAAGAACCGCCGCGACCGGGCGAGTTGGCCAGCAGCCGGTGAAGCGTGTCGATCCGGTTGGTGGTGATCGAGTCGACGCCCCGCTCGATCAGCCGGCGCATCGTGCGCTTCGTGTCGGCCGTCCACGCGGAGACGAGCAGCCCGTCCCGGTGCGCCCGGTCCGTCAGCTCCCGGCTCACCAGGCCGAAGCGGTAGTTCAGCCAGCGCGGCCGCACCGCCGCCAGCAGCTCCGGACGCGGCGGGGCCAGTGTGGTCCAGGTCAGGGCGATCTCGGCGGACGGATCGGCGGCCCGCACCCGGAGCATCGCGTCCGCGCTCGCGCAGTAGTACGCCCGCTCGCCCGCCCCGCACTCCCGCACCGTCCCGACGATCTTCCGCACCGAGGCGTCCGTCGAGCCGGGCAGGTCCACCATCACCCGGTGCGCCCCGACGGCGAGCAGCGCCTCGCGGAGCGTGGGCACCCCGCCGCCCGTAAGCTCCTTCAGCTCCGCGTGGTCCAGCCGGTCCAGGCGCCGGTCGTGGCCCCACAGCCGCTCCAGCGTCGCGTCGTGCAGCAGGACGGGTACCCCGTCGCGGGTCACCCGCACATCGATCTCGACCGCGTCCGCCCCCCGTTCGAGGGCGGAGCGGATCGAGGGCAGGGTGTTCTCGCGCGCGAGATACGGATCGCCGCGATGCCCCACGGCGGTGACGGTGTTGGCCATGGGGCCATTGTCGACGACCGGGTCAGCGGCCGGGCGCCCGGAGCCAGTTCGTCGTGTACGTGTCGATCTCCTCGGCCAGCTTCCGCTTGCCCGCCGGGTCGAGGAACGAGGCCTCCACGGCGTTCTTCGCGAGGTCCGCGATACCGCGCTCGTCGAGCTCCAGCAGCCGGGCGGCCACCGCGTACTCGTTGTTGAGGTCGGTGCCGAACATCGGCGGGTCGTCGCTGTTGACGGTCACCAGCACGCCCGCCGCCACCATCTCCCGGATCGGGTGCAGCTCGATGTCCGTGACCGCGCGGGTGGCGATGTTCGACGTCGGGCAGACCTCCAGAGCGATACGGTGCTCGGCGAGGTGCTCCAGCAGCCTCGGGTCCTTGACGGAGCTGGTGCCGTGGCCGATGCGCTCGGCGCGCAGCGCGGTCAGCGCGTCCCAGACCGTCTGCGGCCCGGTGGTCTCCCCGGCGTGCGGCACCGAGTGCAGGCCCGCGTCGATGGCCCGGTCGAAGTAGGGCTTGAACTGCGGGCGCTCCACCCCGATCTCGGGTCCGCCGAGGCCGAAGGAGACGAGCCCCTCGGGCCGGTGATCCACCGCGAGCCGGACGGTCTCCTCGGCCGCCTGGAGCCCGGCCTCGCCCGGGATGTCGAAGCACCAGCGCAGGACGACGCCGAGCTCGGCCTCGGCCACCCTGCGGGCGTCCTCTATGGCCTCCATGAACCCGGCCTCGGGGATTCCCCGGCGGGTGGAGCTGTACGGGGTCACGGTCAGCTCCGCGTACCGGATGTTCTGCCGGGCCATGTCCCGCGCCACCTCGAAGGTGAGCAGCCGGACGTCCTCGGGGGTGCGGACCAGGTCCACCACCGACAGGTAGACCTCGACGAAGTGCGCGAAGTCGGTGAACGTGAAGTAATCGGCCAGCGCCTCCGGGTCCGTGGGGACCTTGGAGTCCGGGTGGCGGGCGGCCAGCTCCGCGACGATCCGGGGCGAGGCCGACCCGACATGGTGGACATGGAGCTCGGCCTTGGGCAGCCCCGCGATGAAGGGATGCGGATCAGTCATCGGTCATCTCCCGGTTCGGTATGAGGTCGGCCGGGCGTACCGGCCGCACCGATCATCGCAGGCGGGGTCCGGGGCCGTCGGGCCTGGCCGTAGCATGACGGGACCACGATGGGGGAGGCCCATGTCAGACAACACAGAGCAGCCCGGGGGCGGGGCCGCGCCGCGCGATCCGTGGGCACCGCCGGACAGCAGCGGGGTGGAACTGAGCAAGCCGGGCGCGCGCATGCCGCCGCCCGCCGGGAGCACGCCGCCCCCGGTCCACGACCAGCCGACCGTGACGTCGATGCCGGGCGCCGGACCGGCCGCGGGGGACGGCACCGGGCCGATACCCCAGCCCGGAGGTTTCGGGCCCGCGCCCTCGGACGTACCGCCGCCGCCGACCGGTCCGAACGGTCCCGGCTACGCGACCCCGCCGCCGACCGGTCCGGGCTACGCGACTTCGCCGCCGACCGGTCCGAACGGTCCCGGCTACGCGACCCCGCCGCCGACCGCCGCGCACTACGGCTACCCGGCCCCGCCCGCGCAGCCGTACGGCGGCTACCCGGGCTACGGCGCCTACGGTGCCGGTTCGGCTGCCTGGGGCCCGGCGCCCAACAACGGTCTGGGCACGGCCGCGATGGTGATCGGCATCATCTCGGTGGTCGGCTTCTGCATGTACGGCGTCAACATCATCCTCGGCATCCTCGCCCTGGTCTTCGGCATCATCGGCCTCGGACGTGCCAAGCGCGGCGAGGCCACCAACCGGGGCATGGCGCTCGCCGGGGTCATCCTCGGCTCCGTCGGCATCGTCGTCGGCGCCGTGATCCTCGGCGCGCTCATCTTCTTCGCCGCCTCGGGCTCGGACAGCGACAGCGACTACGACGACACCTACGACGACCCGTTCGCCACGTCGCTGGTCGTCGAGGACCGCCGCTAGCGGGCCTCTCGTCGATCATGGTCGGCCGGGCAGGGACCGCTCCCCGCCCGGCCGGGCGCCGGTTGCCGAGGCCGACCCGTACGGAATCGCCCTATGCGGCTGAGCCCGCCCCGCCCCTACGGAAGCGCCTCAGCCCGCCGCGCCCGCCCGCAGCCTCTCCCGTGCCTCCATCAGCGCGAAGCCCAGCAGATTCAGCCCCCGCCACTGCTGCGGCCACTCCACCCGCTCGTCGTCCGCCGCGAGCCCGATGCCCCAGATCCGGTCCAGCGGCGAGGCCTCCACCAGCACCCGGTCCCCGGTGCCCAGGAGATAGCCGCCCAGCTCCGGGTCCTGCCCGAACTTGTGCACGCTGCCCGCCACGACCAAGGCGAACCGCTCCCGTATCCACACGTCCTCGTCGAAGCCGCGCACCAGCCGCCCCGCCTTCTTCGCCGCAGCCGGGCTCTTCGCCGAGACCGCCGCCCGCTCCGCCTCCGGATCGCCGAAGAGCCGCGCCTTGCCCGCCATCATCCAGTGCTCGGCGCTCGCGTACGTCACTCCGTCCACCGTGAACGGTGACGGCCACCACTGGCTCAGACAGTGAGGGCCTCCCTTGCGGACCAGGCCGGGCTCGCGGGGTCCGGCATGGTCCGCAAGGGAGGCCCTGCCCCCAAGCCGTCCGTCCGGACGCGGCCGGTGTCCCCAGAACGGCAGATACTTCACCCGCCTGCCCCGCGCCACGTCCGCCAGAAGCTCATCGACCGGTCCCATGCATGTGAGTGTGGCATCCGCCACTGACACTCCGTACGGGGATTTCCGCACTGACGCGACACATGGTCGACAGATTCCGTCGCGTAACCAAAAGGAAACAACGGAATCACTTGTTGGGTCAGAACCCCTCTGCCAGGATCGGCACTCAATTCACGAAGAAGCTACGCCGACCCCGCCCAGCGGGTACAGCGGCGGAGGAGAGCGTCATGAGCAACGGCTTCCAGGTTCAGGACCGCTTCGCGGAAGGTGCGCAGTACATCGGCGGCAAGCTGCTCCCCGGCACATCCGGCAACCACCACGAGGTGGTGAACCCCGCGACCGGCGAGAGCGTGCTCCGCTACGAGCTGGCGGGCGCCGACGACGTGGACGCGGCCGTCGCCGCCGCCCGCGCCGCCTTCCCCGGCTGGTCCGGCGCCACCCCCGGCGAGCGCTCCGAGGCGATGCACCGCTTCGCCGCCGTCCTCGCCGAGCAGGCGGACGACTTCGCGTACGCCGAGTCCCTCCAGTGTGGCAAGCCGATCAAGCTCTCCACCGAGTTCGACGTCCCCGGCACCGTCGACAACGCCGCCTTCTTCGCGGGCGCGGCACGCCACCTGGAGGGCAGGGCCGGCGCCGAGTACGACGGCGACCACACCTCCTACGTACGCCGCGAGGCGATCGGCGTCGTCGGCTCCATCGCCCCCTGGAACTACCCTCTCCAGATGGCCGCCTGGAAGGTCCTCCCGGCCGTCGCCGCAGGCAACACCATCGTCCTCAAGCCCGCCGAGCCGACCCCGCTCACCTCGCTGATGTTCGCGCAGGCCGCCACCGAGGCGGGCATCCCCGACGGTGTCATCAACATCGTCACCGGCGCGGGCAAGGACGCCGGGGAGCACCTCGTCGGCCACCCCGACGTCGTGATGACCTCCTTCACCGGCTCGACCGCCGTCGGCAAGCGGGTCGCGGAGATCGCCACCGCCACCGTCAAGCGCCTCCACCTGGAGCTCGGCGGCAAGGCACCCTTCGTCGTCTTCGACGACGCCGACCTGGAGGCCGCCGTCCACGGCGCGGTCGCCGGCTCCCTCATCAACACCGGCCAGGACTGCACGGCCGCCACCCGCGCCTACGTCCAGCGCCCCCTCTACGACGCCTTCGTCCGGGACGTCGCCGCGCTCATGGAGACCGTCCGGCTCGGCGATCCGTTCGACGCCTCGACCGACCTCGGCCCGCTGATCAGCCACGCCCAGCGCGACCGCGTCGCCGCCTTCGTCGAGCGGGCCCGCGGCTACGCCCGGGTCGTCACCGGTGGCGAGGCACCCGGCGGCGACCTCGCCGACGGCGCGTACTACCGGCCGACCCTCGTCGCGGACGCCGCGCAGGACAGCGAGATCGTCCAGTCGGAGATCTTCGGGCCGGTCCTCGTGGTGCTGCCCTTCGACACCGACGACGAGGGCATCGCGCTCGCCAACGACACCCCGTACGGACTGGCCGCCTCCGCCTGGACCCGCGACCTGTACCGCGCGAACCGCGCCACCCGTGAGATCCAGGCGGGCTGTGTGTGGGTGAACGACCACATCCCGATCCTCTCCGAGATGCCGCACGGCGGATACAAGGCCAGCGGCTTCGGCAAGGACATGTCGGCGTACTCCTTCGAGGAGTACACGCAGGTCAAGCACGTCATGTACGACAACACCGCGGTCGCCCGCAAGGACTGGCACCGCACGATCTTCGGGGACCGATAGCAGCTGCCGCACGATCGGGGCCCGTCCACGACGACGGGCCCCGGCGGCCTCCCACCCGAAAGGGCAAACAGCGTATGGAGAGTTACGAGCCCGAGCGCCTCTCGTCCGCCCAGCTGGCGGCCATGAGGCGGTCCTTGAACAGCGGCAGGGGCGCCCTCACCCGCCGCTCCCTGCTGCGCGCCTCCGGCATGGGCGCGCTCGCACTGGGCGGAATAGGCACCCTCGGCGCCTGCGGCATCCCGCCCGCCAAGCGCGCCGACGCCGGTGCGGCCGTCGACGACCACTCGGCCGAGGAGAAGGAACTCACCTTCTCCAACTGGACCGAGTACATGGACGTCAGCGAGGACGAGAAGAGCCGGCCCACCCTCCAGGCGTTCACGAAGCGCACCGGGATCAGGGTCAAGTACACCGAGGACATCAACGACAACGTCGAGTTCTTCGGGAAGATCAAACCGCAGCTCGCGGCAGGCCAGAACACCGGGCGCGACCTCATCTGCGTCACCGACTGGCTCGCCGCCCGCATCATCCGGCTCGGCTGGGCGCAGAAGCTCGACCCCGCGAACCTCCCGCACGCCTTCGCCAACGTGTCCGCCCAGTTCCGCACCCCCGACTGGGATCCGGGCCGCGCCTACTCCTATCCCTGGACCGGCATCCCGACCGTCATCGCGTACAACGTGAAGGCGACGGGCGGCCGCAAGGTCGACTCCGTCACCCAGCTCCTCGACGACCCGAAGCTCAAGGGCCGCGTCTCCTTCCTCTCCGAGATGCGCGACTCCATCGGCATGACCCTGCTCGACCAGGGCAAGGACCCGGGGAAGTTCACCGACGCCGACTTCGACGGCGCGATCGGCCGCCTCCAGAAGGCCGTCGACAGGAAGCAGATCCGCCGCTTCACTGGCAACGACTACACCGCCGACCTCAGCAAGGGCGACATCGCCGCCTGCGTGGGCTGGGCCGGGGACGTCATCCAGCTCCAGGCCGACAACCCGGACATCAGGTTCGCGATCCCGGCCGCCGGATACATCACCTCCAGCGACAACCTCCTGGTCCCCGCGCAGGCCCGGCACAAGACCAACGCCGAGAGGCTCATCGACTACTACTACGAGCCGCCGGTCGCCGCCCAGCTCGCCGCGTACATCAACTACGTCTGCCCGGTCGACGGAGTACGCGACGAACTCGCGAAGATCGACAAGTCGATGGCCTCCAACACGCTGATCCTCCCCGACGAGGAGATGGCGGCGAAGTCCCGCTCCTTCCGCTCCCTGAGCACGGAGGAAGAGACCGCGTACGAAGAGAAGTTCGCCCGACTCATCGGCGCCTGACCAGGCACTTTCCCCAGCCAGGTCCCCCTCCCCTTCCCTGAACTCTCCCCGAACACACTGGGACTGCGACCCATGACACAGCAGCAGCAGACCGCGGGCGGCGATGTCCGCCTCGCCGGGATCAGCAAGACCTACGGCTCCTTCACCGCCGTGCAGCCGCTCGACCTGACCGTGCCCCAGGGCTCCTTCTTCGCCCTGCTCGGCGCCTCCGGCTGCGGCAAGACCACCACCCTGCGGATGATCGCGGGCCTGGAGGAAGCCACCACCGGCACGGTCTCCCTCGGGGACAAGGACATCACCGACCTGCCCCCGTACAAGCGGCCCGTCAACACCGTCTTCCAGAGCTATGCGCTCTTCCCGCACCTGGACGTCGCCGAGAACGTCGCCTTCGGGCTCCGGCGGCGCGGCATCAGGTCGGTGAAGAAGCAGGTCGAGGACATGCTGGAGCTGGTCCAGCTCGGCGACTTCGCCCGCCGCAAACCGCACCAGCTCTCCGGCGGCCAGCAGCAGCGCGTCGCCGTCGCCCGCGCGCTCATCAACCACCCGCAGGTCCTGCTGCTCGACGAACCGCTCGGCGCCCTCGACCTCAAGCTCCGCCGCCAGATGCAGCTGGAGCTCAAGCGGATCCAGACCGAGGTCGGCATCACCTTCGTGCACGTCACCCACGACCAGGAGGAGGCCATGACCATGGCCGACACCGTCGCGGTGATGAACGGGGGCCGCGTCGAGCAGCTCGGCGCACCCGCCGACCTCTACGAGAACCCGCGCACCACGTTCGTCGCCAACTTCCTCGGCACCTCCAACCTCATCGCGGGCGAGGTCGTGTCCACGGGCGGCGAACTGGTGGTGGCCGCGGGCGGGGGAAAGCTCACGCTGCCTCGCGAGCGGTGTTCGGCCCCCACCTCCAGCGGCGGCCGGCTGCTCCTCGGCATCCGGCCCGAGAAGATCTCCCTGGCCCACGCGGACGACGCGGATGACGTCGCCGCCGGCCGCAACCGCGTGACCGGCCGCATCACTGACTCCAGCTTCATCGGGGTCTCCACCCAGTACGTGGTCGAGAGCCCGGCCGGGACCGCCCTCCAGGTGTACGAGCAGAACATCGAGAGGGACACGCGCCTGGTCCCCGGCGCTGAGGTCGTCCTGCACTGGAACCCGGCCCACACCTTCGGACTCGACGCCGCCCAGGACATCGGCGCGGGCGCTCTGAGCGTGGAGGACGCGGAGTGAGCCTCACCGAAGCGCCGCCCGCGCCCCCTTCGCAGCCCGAGGAGCCCCAGGGGCTCAAGCTCCGCAAGCCCTCCACCCGCAAACGGCTCGTCCCGTACTGGCTGCTGCTTCCCGGCATCCTGTGGCTGGTCGTCTTCTTCGCCCTGCCGCTCGTCTACCAGGCGTCCACCTCCGTGCAGACCGGCTCGCTGGAGCAGGGCTTCGAGGTCACCTGGCACTTCCAGACGTACGTGGACGCGCTGCGCGAGTACTACCCGCAGTTCATCCGGTCCCTGCTGTACGCGGGCACCGCCACGCTCCTGTGCCTGCTGCTGGGCTACCCGCTCGCCTACCTCATCGCCTTCAAGGCGGGCCGCTGGCGCAACCTGGTGCTCGTGCTGGTCATCGCCCCGTTCTTCACCAGCTTCCTCATCCGTACGCTGGCCTGGAAGTCGATCCTCGCCGACGGCGGCGCGGTCGTGGACGTGCTCAACACCCTGCACGTCCTGGACGTCACCAGCTGGCTCGGCTGGACCGAGTCCAACCGGGTCCTGGCCACCCCGATGGCCGTCGTCTGCGGCCTCACGTACAACTTCCTGCCGTTCATGATCCTGCCGCTCTACACCTCGCTGGAGCGGATCGACGGCCGGCTGCACGAGGCGGCGGGCGACCTCTACGCCACCCCCGCCACCACCTTCCGCAAGGTGACGTTCCCGCTCTCCATGCCCGGCGTCGTCTCCGGCACCCTGCTGACCTTCATCCCGGCCAGCGGCGACTACGTCAACGCCGAGCTGCTCGGCTCCACCGACACCAAGATGGTCGGCAGCGTCATCCAGAGCCAGTTCCTGCGGGTCCTGGACTATCCGACGGCCGCCGCGCTCTCGTTCATCCTCATGGCGATCGTCCTGCTGGCGGTCACCTTCTACATCCGCCGCTCCGGGACGGAGGACCTGGTCTGATGCCCGTACTGCGCTGGATACGCCGGAACCTGATCGTCATCGCGGGTCTGCTGACCCTCGCGTACATGATCCTTCCGAACATCGTCGTCATGGTGTTCTCGTTCAACAAGCCCAACGGGCGATTCAACTACGCCTGGCAGCGGTTCTCGCTGGACGCCTGGAAGGACCCGTGCGGCGTCGCCGACCTGTGCGGCTCGCTCTCCCTCTCGCTCCAGATCGCCTTCTGGGCGACGCTCGGGGCGACCGCGCTCGGCACGATGGTCGCCTTCGCGCTGGTCCGCTACCGCTTCCGGGCGCGCGGCGCGATCAGCTCGCTGATCTTCCTGCCGATGGCGATGCCCGAGGTCGTCATGGCCGCGTCGCTGCTCACGCTGTTCCTGAACATGGGCGCCCAGCTCGGCTTCTGGACCGTGCTGATCGCGCACATCATGTTCTGCCTCAGCTTCGTGGTGACGGCCGTCAAGGCGCGTGTCATGTCGATGGACCCGCGACTGGAGGAAGCCGCCCGCGACCTGTACGCGGGTCCCGTGCAGACCTTCGTACGGGTGACCCTTCCGATCGCCGCACCGGGAATCGCGGCGGGTGCGCTGCTGGCCTTCGCGCTCTCGTTCGACGATTTCATCATCACGAATTTCAACGCGGGCTCCACCGTCACGTTCCCCATGTTCGTCTGGGGTTCGGCACAGCGCGGCACGCCCGTGCAGATCAACGTCATCGGCACCGCCATGTTCATCATCGCGGTGACGGTGGTTCTCGCCGGCCAGCTCATAGCCAACCGGCGCAAGAACAACGTTCGGCCCTGAAATTCCTGAAGGAGTTGGAAACCATGGCCCCAGCTGCCATGCGTATCGCTGCACAATCACTCTCCGGCGCCAAGCCGGTCTCCTACTGGCTCGACGACCCGGCCAGACCCGATGCGCTCCCCGCCCTCATCGGCGACGAGCACACCGACCTGCTGGTCATCGGAGGCGGCTACAGCGGACTGTGGACCGCGCTCATCGCCAAGGAGCGCGACCCGGACCGTGACGTCGTCCTCATCGAGGGACACGAGGTGGGCTGGGCCGCCTCGGGCCGCAACGGCGGCTTCTGCGCCGCCTCCCTCACCCACGGCCTGGCCAACGGCGTGGAGCGCTGGCCCGACGAGATCGCGAAGCTGGAGGAGCTGGGGGAGCGGAACCTCGACGCCATCGAGGCCGCCGTCGCCCGCTACAAGATCGACTGCGAGTTCGAGCGGACCGGCGAGATCGATGTGGCCACCGAGCCCCATCAGCTCGAAGAGCTGCGGGAATGGCACGAGGAGATTCAGCGGCTCGGCATCACCGGCGTGGACTTCCTGGACCGTGAGGCCCTGCGTGCCGAGGTCGACTCGCCCACCTTCCTCGGTGGGCTCTGGGACCGGCGCGGCGTCGCGATGCTGCACCCGGCGAAGCTCGCCTGGGGCCTGAAGCGGGCCTGCCTGGAGCTCGGCGTACGGATCCACGAGCACACCCGCGGGCTCGACCTGGTCCGCTCCGGAACCGGGATGGCGGTCCGCACTCCGTACGGCAGGGTCTTCGCCCGCCGCGTCGCGCTCGGCACCAACATCTTCCCCTCACTCGTCAAGCGGGTCCGGCCGTACACCGTGCCGGTCTACGACTACGCGCTGATGACCGAGCCGCTCACCCCCGAACAGCTCGATTCCATCGGCTGGAAGGGGCGCCAGGGACTCGGCGACAGCGCCAACCAGTTCCACTACTTCCGGCTTTCCGCGGACAACCGGATCCTGTGGGGCGGATACGACGCGATCTATCCGTACGGGGGCCGCCTCAGCGCCGATCTCGATCAGCGCCCGGAAACGTTCCTGAAGCTCGCGGAACAGTTCTTCACCTGTTTTCCGCAGCTTTCCGGATTGCGTTTCTCGCACGCCTGGGGCGGCGCGATCGACACCTGCTCCCGTTTCACCGCCTTCTTCGGAACCGCTCACCAGGGGCGGGTCGCGTATGCCGCCGGATTCACCGGACTCGGCGTCGGATCCACCCGGTTCGGGGCCGATGTGATGCTCGACCTGCTCTCCGGCGAGGAGACGACACGGACCCGGCTGGAGATGGTCCGCACCAGGCCGATGCCCTTCCCGCCGGAGCCCTTCGCCTGGGCCGGGATCGAGATCACCAAGCGGTCCCTGGCCCGCGCCGACAGCAACGGCGGGCACCGCAATCTGTGGCTGAAGACCATGGACAAGCTGGGTCTGGGCTTCGACAGCTGACCCGCTGCCACGGCGGAGCGGCCGCTGTGACCCACTTCACTGCCAACTGGTAGCCCCGACCCGCGTCATAGCCGGGGCCGAACCCTCTCTCGCACGTGTACGCACCGGCGGAACCCTGCCGGTGCTCACGTCAACGGGAGGCTGGTCATGACTGGCTCGGAAACGAAGGCCGCGGTCCAGTGGCTCACATCGGTGGCATCGGACCCGGGCGCCTGCCGGTGGGAGTGGGAGCGCAACCCCCAGGGGGTCGTGCTCCTCCCCGCCGGCAGGCGCTGGGACGTCCTGATCCTCCCGGGCGAGCTGGGCTGTCCGACGCTCGACGTCCTCACCCGTCTGGTCGACCGCCCGGGCCCCGTCCTCGCCGACTTCGGTGAGTCCCGCATGGGCTTCTTCGTCCCGCCGGGCACCGTCTCCCGCTGGCTCGGCTCCGGGATCAGGGGCTGTGGCCAGGGCACCTGGATCGTCGTCCCGTATCCGGGGCGGACTGCCGGGGGAGTGCGCTGGCTGGTCCCGCCGGACGGCTCGGGGACCCTCACCGATACCGGAGTCCTCGAACTCGCCATGCACGAGGCGGCGGGCGCCGCGGCCCGGGACGCCCGCGAGGGGCGCCCGGACGGCTGAGCCGGCTGCCAGAGGTCTTGACAACCTGATTGGTCTGGACCATGTTGTGCGCACGCCACACCCTAATTTCCCCCTGCGTGGAGGCTGTTGTGGAACGCACCGGACCAACCGTCAGATCTTCCAGATTTCTGGCCGTCTGCTCGGCCACCCTGATCGCCGCCGGGGCCCTGGTCGCCTCGGCCCCGGCGGTGGGCGCCGCCGACGCGGACCTGGTGCGCAACGGCGGCTTCGAGGCGGGCCTGGACGGCTGGAGCTGTGCGAACTCCAGCGGGGCGGCCGTCACCGCGCCCAAGCGCAGCGGCACCTCCGCGCTCAAGGCGACCCCGGCCGGCAGCGACCACGCCAAGTGCTCCCAGACGATCAACGTCAAGCCCGACTCCTCGTACACCCTGAGCGCCTGGGTGCAGGGCAGCTACGTCTACCTCGGCGCGTCCGGGACCGGCACCACCGACGTCTCCACCTGGACCCAGTCCCCCGGCGCGTGGAAGCAGCTCACCACCACCTTCAGGACCGGCCCCGCCACCACCTCGGTGAGCATCTACACCCACGGCTGGTACGGCACCCCGGACTACTACGCCGACGACCTCACCCTCGTCGGCCCCGGCGGCGAGCCCGTCGTGATCCCGGCCGTCCCCGCGGGCCTGAGGACCACCGCGACGACATCCTCCTCGGTGGCGCTCTCCTGGACCGCCGTCTCCGGCGCGAGCGGCTACCACGTCTACCGCGGCGGTACGAAGGTGGCCACCGCCACCGGGCCGTCCGCCACCGTGACCGGCCTGACGCCCTCCACCGCGTACAGCTTCCAGGTCACCGCCACCAACGCGGCCGGGGAGTCCGCGAAGTCGGCCGCCGTCACCGCGACCACCGCGGAGGGCGGCGGCAACACCGAGCTCCCGCCCCGTGCGCTCGTCGGCTATCTGCACTCCAGCTTCGCCAACGGCTCCGGTTACACCCGGATGGCGGACCTGCCCGACTCCTGGGACGTCATCAACCTCGCCTTCGGCGAGCCGACCTCCGTCACCTCCGGCGACATCCGCTTCGCGCTCTGCCCGGTCGCCGAGTGCCCGAACGTCGAATCCGAGGCGGAGTTCAAGGCCGCGATCAAGGCCAAGCAGGCGGCGGGCAAGAAGGTGCTGATCTCGATCGGCGGCCAGAACGGACAGGTGCGGCTCGGCTCCACCGCGGCCCGGGACGCCTTCGTCACCTCGGTCTCGAAGATCATCGACACCTACGGTCTCGACGGCCTCGACATCGACTTCGAGGGCCACTCGCTCTCCCTGGACACCGGCGACACCGACTTCCGCAGCCCCACCACACCGGTGATCGTCAACCTGATCTCCGCGGTGAAGTCCCTCAAGGCGAAGTACGGCCCGGACTTCGTCCTCACGATGGCGCCCGAGACCTTCTTCGTGCAGCTCGGCTACCAGTTCTACGGCTCCGGACCCTGGGGCGGCCAGGACCCGCGCGCCGGCTCCTATCTGCCGGTCATCCACGCCCTGCGCGACGACCTGACCCTGCTGCACGTCCAGGACTACAACTCGGGCCCGATCATGGGCCTGGACAACCAGTACCACTCGATGGGCGGCGCGGACTTCCACATCGCGATGACCGACATGCTGCTCGCGGGCTTCCCGGTGGCGGGCGACACGAGCAAGGTCTTCCCGGGCCTGCGCCCCGACCAGGTCGCCATCGGTCTGCCGGCCTCCACCCAGGCGGGCAACGGCCACACCTCGCCGGCCGAGGTCAACAAGGCGCTCGACTGCCTGATCAAGAAGACCGACTGCGGCTCCTACCGGACCCACGGGACCTGGTCCGACCTGCGCGGCCTGATGACCTGGTCCATCAACTGGGACCGCTTCAACAACGAGGAGTTCAGCCGGAACTTCGACGCCTACTTCGGCGACTGACCCACCACAGGGGCGTCAGCACCAACGGCCCCAGGCACCAACTGGCCAGCACGTCCAGCGGCCAGTGGTAGCCGTGCAGCACCAGACCGACGCCCGTCGCCGTGGTCAGCAGGATCGCGGCGACGGGCGTCATCCACGCCCGGGGCCAGGACGCCGCCCGCAGCCACGTTGGGCGCGGAAGGGCCAGCAGCACCAGGGCCGAGGCCCCGTACGCCACGGCGGCCGTCGCCGTATGACCGGACGGGTAGTAGTTGACCGCCTCGGTCAGCGGTCCCTGCCGGGCGGTCGCCACCTTCAGCGGAATCACCAGCGCGGGCACCGCCGCCATGGTGAGGGCCGCGTACCCGGCCGGCCGCCATGCACGACACCACAGCGCGTACCCGATCACGAGGGTCAGCACGGGAAGCGCCACCGGCATTCCGCCGAGGTCGGAGAGGAGCTGCGTCAGTGCGCCCGGCCCGCGCTCGAAGAGCTTCGCCCCCAGGCGCTCGTCCAGCCGCAGGAGCGGGCCGTCGACGGCGACCTGCCAGGTGATCAGCGCGAAGAGGACCGCGAGCAGGCCGAGGGCACCGGAAACGAGAGGGGCCGGCCACCCGGGAACAGGGGGGGTTGTTCCGGGATGGCCGGCGGGATCGGTTCGCCGCGCGCCCCGGGGGGTGTGGGGCGGGCGGCCGTCCGATCGGTGAGGAGTCCCGGAGCCATCGGCTCCGGCATGCGCGAACGCACGCCCCGGAAGGCGCCGGGGAAGCCCCGGCCCGGAGTCGGCCGAGGTTTCCCGCGGCCGAGGTGTCTGCCTCATCTGCAGAAACCGTACGGCAGCGGAGGGGCGGCCGACAGTCGCCACCACCCCCCGCCATCGCCCCCGCACAGGTTCTTCACAGGCCTCACTCGGATGCGCGGCGAACGCGCCGGGAACCGCCCGCCGCTCGCATTCCGGTTCGAGAAGTACTCGGTCGAATCTTCGACGGATCAGATTCGGTCGAAAGCCTGCTCGATCAGGTCGAGGCCCTCGTTCAGCAGGTCCTCGCCGATCACCAGCGGCGGCAGGAAGCGCAGGACGTTGCCGTACGTACCGCAGGTCAGGACGAGCAGGCCCTCCGCGTGGCAGGCCTTCGCGAGCGCGCCCGCCGCCTCCGGGTTCGGGTCCTTCGTGCCGGACTTCACCAGCTCGATCGCGATCATCGCGCCGCGGCCGCGGATGTCACCGATGACGTCGCCGTTGGGGAGCTTGGCCCGCATCTCGGCGAGGCGGCCCTTCATGACCTCCTCGATCCGCTTGGCCTTCCCGTTCAGGTCCAGCTCGCGCATCGTCTCGATGGCCCCGAGCGCACCGGCGCAGGCCACCGGGTTTCCGCCGTACGTACCGCCCAGGCCGCCCGCGTGCGCGGCGTCCATGATCTCGGCGCGGCCGGTCACGGCGGACAGCGGCAGACCGCCCGCGATGCCCTTGGCGGTGGTGATCAGGTCCGGGACGATGCCCTCGTCCTCGCAGGCGAACCACTGGCCGGTGCGGCAGAAGCCGGACTGGATCTCGTCCGCGACGAACACGATGCCGTTGTCCTTGGCGAACTGCGCGATCGCCGGCAGGAAGCCCTTGGCCGGCTCGATGAAGCCGCCCTCGCCGAGCACCGGCTCGATGATGATCGCGGCGACGTTCTCCGCGCCGATCTGCTTGGTGATCTCGTCGATGGCCTGCGCGGACGCCTCGGCGCCGGCGTTCTCGGCACCGGTCGGCCAGCGGTAGCCGTAGGCGACCGGGACGCGGTAGACCTCGGGCGCGAACGGGCCGAAGCCCTGCTTGTACGGCATGTTCTTCGCCGTCATGCCCATCGTGAGGTTGGTCCGGCCGTGGTAGCCGTGGTCGAAGACGACGACAGCGGTGCGCTTGGTGTGGGCACGGGCGATCTTCACCGCGTTCTCGACGGCCTCGGCGCCCGAGTTGAACAGCGCGGACTTCTTCGCGTGGTCGCCCGGCGTCAGCTCGGCGAGCTGCTCGCAGACCTCGACGTACCCCTCGTACGGCGTGACCATGAAACAGGTGTGGGTGAAGTCCGCGAGCTGCGCGGAGGCGCGGCGCACGACGGCCTCGGCGGACGCGCCCACGGAGGTCACGGCGATCCCGGACCCGAAGTCGATCAGCCGGTTGCCGTCCACGTCCTCGATGATCCCGCCGCCCGCACGGGCGGTGAACACCGGCAGGGTGGAGCCCACACCTGCGGCGACGGCCGCGACACGGCGAGCCTGCAGCTCGGCCGACTTCGGGCCGGGGATGGCGGTGACGACGCGGCGCTCCTGCGGGATTGCGGTCATGAGGGGCTCCTGGGGGGTGTTTCGGACGCTCTTCTTTCTGCAGGCTAGAGGTGGGGGAGGGGCGCGGGCATGCTCCGATCGGGAGTGGTGGGGGTGTGTCCTTGTCCTTGGCGGACAGATGACCCGGCTGCCCCGCGCGTCGGCGCGACCCGCGTCCACCCGGTCTCCCGGACGGTCACTATCCGGGCGCGTTGCTGAACTCGCCCTGTGCGCGCACTAGATTGACCGGGGCAGCGGACGGACCGGCAGGTCAAGGGGGCAGTGGTTCATGGA